>NZ_JBHWUI010000010.1:0-51467 GCF_042737525.1 Kitasatospora sp. NPDC059973
CCCTACGGGCCTTCGGCCCTCCGTTCGCCACCGCCCTTCGGGCGGTGGACGGACCCGCTCCGCGTGTCCGTTGACCTGACCTTCGGTCAGGTCGGCCCGTGCTCCGCACGGGCCGGCACCACTCCGCTTCGCTCCATGATGCCGGTGGGCTGATGCCAGATCACACAGTTGAACTGGGTTTTTGGCTGAACTCAAGACAGGCTGACTGGGAGGGGGGGTGGCCGGCGGGGGGCGCGTGCGGGTCGGCTTCACTCCCGCCAGATTGGTCTAGACCTTGCTCCAGGCCATGGAATCGCCACCACGAAGCGCCCGGGTGCGCTACCGTGGTCTGGTGTCGCCGCGCCTGATGTATCAACTTGGATTGTCAGCGGATCCTGCCGGATCGGCCCTCCCGATCCGCCCCGAGGGGCAGTTTTCGAGAATTCGGGAACCGGCTGGTATTCGGGTTGGTATTTCGGGTGTGAGGCGAATTGGATTCACCGGCCGGTAACTCCCGGGTTTTCGGCTGCTGAATGTATCAGGGTCGCTGCGCCAGGGAATCCCGCGCGGTGCGGTGTGCGGGTTCGGAATTCGGGTGAGGGGAGAGGGTCCGTGGGTGCTGTAAAGCCGGGTCTGCTGGCGGTGGAGGCCTCGAAGGGGGTCAAGCTGCGGGGGCACCAGGAGGAGGCGGTGGCGGCGATCGTGCGGGGTCTGACGCTGCGGCCGGGGCAGGTGGCGCCGAACGGGCTGCGGGTGACGGTGCAGATGGCCACCGGCACCGGGAAGAGCTACGTGGGCGCGTTCGCAGCCCAGCGCCTGGCCCCGCAGGGCGTGGTCCTGGTGGTGGTGCCCACCCTGAACCTGCTGACCCAGATGGTCGGGTCCTGGCGGGCGGCGGGGCGCTCGGGTGAGATGCGGGCGGTGTGCTCCCTGGTTCAGGACGAGCTGCCGGTGGGGGTGCAGGCCTCAACCAACGGTCTGATGGTCGCCTCCTGGATCGCCGACGCGGTCCGGGGCCGGCGGCCGTTGACCCTGTTCGCCACCTACGCCTCGGTGGGCGCGGTGGCCGACGCCTACCAGTTCTGGGCCCGGGCCAAGGGGGAGCTGCTGGCGCCGCTGGACCTGATGGTCTGCGACGAGGCGCACCGCTCCTCCGGGCACGTCGAAAAGAGCTGGACGCTGGTGCACGACCAGGCGCTGATCCCGGCGGCCAGGCGCGCGTACTGCACGGCTACGCCGCGGATCTGGGCACCGCCCAAGAAGGCGCTCAAGGCCTCCACCGGCCGCAAGGGAGCGCACCAGCCGCTGCCGGAGGAGCTGGCGGTGTCGATGGATGACGTGCGGATCTACGGCCCGATGGTGTTCTCCATGGGCTTGGCCGAGGCAGTCGAAAAATCGCTGCTCGCCCCGTTCGAGGTGGTGGTGATCGAGCTGCGGGACCCGCGCTCGGACCGGGATGCCGCAAAGGCGCAGCCGGTCCCTTGGGGCGCCGGGGTCGGTGAGGCGGTGGACGGCAGTGAGGACGAGGTGCCGGCCGAGCAGCTCGCGGCGATGCAGGCCGGGCTGCTCAAGATCGCTGCCGAGCGGAACCTGAAGCGCACCATCACTTTCCACAACCGCACCTTGGAGGCCCGGTATTTCTCCGAGACGTTGAACCAGACGGTGGAGCGGCTTCACGAGCAGGATCCGGATAAATACCCGGCTGAGGTCTGGTCGCAGTGGCTCTCCGGGGAGCACTCGGTGGGTTTCCGGGAGGAGGTCATCGGGGAGTTCGGATTGACCGAGGAGGATGACGGTCTGGGGTACCGGGTGATCGCCCAGTGCAAGATCCTCGGCGAGGGAGTCGATATCCCGAATGCGGATTCGGTTCTGATTTCCGGCAGGGGCAGCATGGTCGATATCGTCCAGGCCGTCGGCCGGGCTCTTCGGATCAGGCCCGGGGAGAAGAAGACGGCGAGCCTTATCGTGCCCGTCTTCCTGAAGCCCGGGGAGAAGCCAGGGGATATTCTGGAGTCTGACAGCTATAACGGGCTCGTCAAAATTCTGGCCGCTTTGAGGTCACATGACGAACGCATGGTGGAGGCTCTCGCGGTGCCGCAGCGCAGCGGCCGCCGCACCACCGGGCGCAGCGCCGAGGCCGCTTATGCCCCTGGTGAGGGGCATGGTGGAGGCGATGGCGGTGTGGGTGGTGCGGGGGCGTTCACGCTGCCGGTCCGCTTCGAGTCCGCCCCCGAGGACGACGTCCTGGCTCTGTTCATCGCATCCCGTGTGTTGACCGGTGAAACGCAGTTGTGGCGTGAGGCGATCGGTCACGTGCGCAATTGGTACAAGGAGCACGGGCACCTGAACGTGCCCTATGCGGCCCTGGTCGGGGAGAACGGAAACTATCCGCTGGGGCGGTGGCTTTCGGACCGCCGGGTGGAGAATGCGGCCGGTGAACTGGCGCCATGGCGGGTGGACCAGCTCAACGGGTTCGGCATGATCTGGTCCGTGTCGGACGCCCGCTTCGAGGCCGGCCTCTCCTGGGCGAAGGTCTGGGCGAAGGACCACGGCGGGAGCTTGGCGGCCCCGGCCCGGGCCTCCATCGGCGGGTACGCCATCGGCACCTGGCTCGCTGAGCTGCGCTCCGCCGCGCAGGTCCCGGACGGGCAGCCGGGGTCGCTGGCGCCGGAGCGCAGGCGGGCGTTGGAGGAGATCGACCCGTGGTGGTGCCCGGCCTGGCCGATCGCCTGGCAGCGCGCCTACGCCGCGGCCAGGTCGTGGTGGCTGGAGTCCGACGGGAAGGTCGACTGGGCCGCGCTGCCCGAGGAGACCCTCTTCGAGGGTGAGCAGCTCGGCCGGTGGGTGCTCGCCCAGCGGGCCGGCCACCCCGGGCTGGAGGCGGAGCAGCGGGAGCTGCTGGCCGCGATCGGCATCGAAGCCGACCCCGAACTGGTCGCCGCGAAAGCCGCGGCCGACGCCCGGCCGCGCGTCTCCCGCACCGACCGGTTCGCGCTCGGCGTCGCGGCCTTGGCCGCGTTCGTCGCCGAGCACCGGCATCCGCGGGTTCCGCGCCCGCACCGCCAGGTGGTGGAGGTGGTGGAGGCCGGCCCCGACGGCGAGGAGAACGTGCTGGTCCAGGAGGTCGCCTTGGGCGCGTTCCTGAACAACGCCAAGGCCAGGCGGGGCAAGTTGACCCCGGATCAGCTCGCGCAGCTCGCCGCGCACGGCGTCGAATGGGCGGTGGCTGGGGCGTAGGACGACACGGATGGGCGGTGGCCGGCTGCTTCTGTCTTGGCGTCAGCTGTTGTTCGGAAGGCTGGGGTTGTGGGTTCTGGGATCTTCTGTGTGGCTCCGCTGGCTGGGGAGACGGTCTGGTCGCTGATGGGACGGGTCGCGGATCGGTACGGCGTGCCGGTGGCTGAGCTGCGGGCGTTGTGGGAGTGGAAGAACCAGCCGCCGCGCTCCCCCGGCGTCGGTGGGATCCGCCCTGACGCCGAGGTTCTCCTGTCCCCCGCCGGCCAGGACCTGCTGGCCGCGGTGTGCCGCGCTGAGCGGCGCAGTCTGGAGAGGGCGCTGCCCGCCTGGTCGGCCGGGCCAGAGGTTTTCGCTGGAGTGTCGTCGGGCGGGCAGCCTGAGGCTCGGTGGCAGTTGGGTGGGGCGGTGCATGGTCTGGTCGTGCACGCGTGCCGGTTGTGCACGGCTTGGCGCAGTGGTCGGGATGTGGCCGCCGCGCGGTACCGGGAGAGGTGGCAACGGGTCTGCTCGCGGCACGGGCGGTGGCTGTTGGGCGCGGGAGACGGTCACCGCCTGGAGCACCTCGGCATCGTCGGCTGCCCGGAGATCGCACTGGCGCAGCGGCGGTGGCCGGGGGTGGCTGCGCGGGCGGTGGCGGTGGGGGTGGAGCCGGCGGCGGTGTTCTCGGTGGCGTGGGCGGTGGTGTGCCAGTGGTGGGAGCTGGCGCTGGGGTGGGAGCGGGAGCGGGTGTGGCCGGGGCGTCTGCACGCGCTGGCCGGTGGGGATGCGGGGGCGGGCGAGGGGTTTTGGTGGTGGCGGGTGGTGGCGCGTGAGGCGGCTGTCTTTCCTGAGGTCGTCGCTGTGGCCGGGGCCTTGGTCGATCCTGGGGTCGCGGAGATGGTGTGGCGGGACAGCGGGGGTGAGCGCGTGCGTGCCTTCCCGGCTGACGGTGAGTTCGCCCAGGAGCTGGGGCGCAGGGTCGGGCGGCCGTGGCTGGGTGAGGTGGACGCGGTTGCCGGCAGTGGTGCTCTGGTGCGGTGGCGGGGTGCGGTGGTGCGTCGGCGCCGCGGCGGCGGGCAGGTCGGCGAGCGGGGGATGGATCCGTGGTGGCTTCCGCGCGAGGAGCAGCCGGTCTCCGTGGCCGCGCAGTTGAGGACGTTGGCGCAGCGCGCGGACGGCAGCATCAGCTGGCGGGCGAGCGTGCCCAGGGAGGAGCGCGGGTGGATTGGCGAGAAGGTCCGTGAGGCCGCCGATGTGTTGAGCTGGCTGGACGTGCACGGCACTGCGGCTGTGGCCGCCGGCGCGCGGGAGTTGATCGTCGGGCTGCTGCAGAGCGTTGCGGTGCTCGATGAGGCGGTCGTGGCGGTCGCGAGCGCGGCGCACCAGGCGGGTGTTCCGCTGGACAGCTTGAGTGGGTGGGCGGGTGTTCCTGTGGAGGAGCTCTCGCGGGATGTCGTGCGGCACCGGGCGGACTTGGAGCAGCGGTATGGCTGAGGGGTGGTGGTAGCACGGTGGTGGGGCTTGGTGGGGTGGTTTCGGCGGGTCGTCGCCCGTGCGGGTGGGGTGGTGGCTGTCTCGCTCTATGTGTGGTGTTCTCACGTACTTGACTGGCCGTCATGGCGGACATGAGCGTGCCGGGACTGGCTGTCGGGGCGGAGGGCTTCGAGGCGGTCTTCGCCGTTGACGGCAGCCTTGAGCAGGAGCGGTGGGAGCGGGCGGCGTCGCGGGTGCGGTTCGAGGAGCTGCGGCCGGTGTCGGCGTTCCCGGTCATTCCTGGCAAGCGGTGGGGGCCGGGCTGGTGGTGGTCGGCCACGGCGGGTGGTCATGTGGCACACGGGTCGGCGGCCATGGTCGTGCAGTTGATGCTGCTTGACCGCGACCCCCAAGTGGTGGGGATCTCCGGGCGTCCGCTGCGGGTGCTGTGGCGCGAGCGGGACGGCCGGGTGCGCTCCTGGGTGCCGCAGGTGTTCGCCCGGTACGCGGACGGGACGGCGATGCTGGCCGACTGCCCAGGTGTTCCTGGGGCCGGCGGGGTGGCGGCGCAGCGGGCGGGCGCGGCAGTGGGGCTGGCGTGTGCGCGGGTGGGGTGGGTGTACCGGCGGCTGCGGGCACCGGATCCGGTGGTGGTGGGCAATGTGCGGTGGCTGGCCGGGTACCGGCAGCCGCGCTTTCGTGGCGCGGCCGAGGTGGAGGAGGCGGTGTTGGAGGCGTTTGCGTGTCCGCGGCCGCTGGTGGAGGGGGTGCGGGCGGTGGGCAATCCACTGGTGGTGCTGCCGGTGGTCTATCACGCGTTGTGGGCTCACCGGCTGCGGGCGCCGTTGGACCGCCCTCTGCACGGCGGGACGGTCCTTCGCCCGGGGCCGGCTTGGGCCGTTCGTGGGCCGGGGCCGGCTGCTGCTGCCGGTTCTGAGGCTGGGGGTGTGGGCGGCAGCCGGGCCGCTGGGGGTCGGGCAGGCGGCTTTGGTGGTCTGGGCGCGGGTGCGGGGGTGGGGTGGTGAGCCGGGCTGCGGGGAGTCGGCCGGTGCTGGCGGTGGGCGCGCACGTGGTCTTCGAGGGCCGGAGCTGGCAGGTCGTCGGCGTGCTGGGGCAGCAGGTGCGGCTGGTCGACGGACAGGGAGGCGCGGTGACGCTGCTGGCGAACTACCTGTTCGCCGACGACGACTTCGCCCTGGTCGGCGAGACGCTGGCGGCGGTGCCGCAGTGGGGGCTGTTCGCGACGGTGCCGCTGCGCGAGCAGGAGCGGGCCCTGG
The DNA here is from genome assembly GCF_042737525.1 of Kitasatospora sp. NPDC059973. Lineage (NCBI taxonomy): Bacteria > Bacillati > Actinomycetota > Actinomycetes > Kitasatosporales > Streptomycetaceae > Kitasatospora > Kitasatospora sp. NPDC059973. Next base: position 5,946 of record NZ_JBHWUI010000010.1, read on the forward strand.
CCTGGCAGCGCCACATCCGGGAAGTGGAGACCGGACAGCTCGAGGTGGCGGGCGAGCTCAGGCGGGAGCCGCGGCCGGAGTACGACCCGGTCACCCGCACCCTGGCCCAGCGTGAGCTGGCCAAGGCGCAGGAGCTGACCGCGGTCGGGTTCGGGAGGATCACGCGCACCAAGGTGCAGCGCATGCGCCTGGAATACCGCAAGAAGGGTCTGTGGGGGTTGGTGGACCATCGCTCCACCCGCACGCACAGTCCGACGGGGCGCGCGGACGACCAGGTCGTGGCGGCGGTCCTGGAGGCGATGCGGCGCCAGCGCGGCCGCTCCAAGGGAACGGTCAAGGGACTGCGGCAGCTGACCGCGCAGGTGTTGGAGGAACGGCACGGGTCCGGCGGTGTGCGTGTGCCGCCGATGGCGACGTTCTACCGGCTGGTGAACGCGCTGGCCGATCCGGGCGAGCGCCCGGGTAGCCCAGCGCGCACCGCCCGCGGGCCCGCACGCCCCTTCCATCCGACTCAGGTCCTGCGCCCCGGCGAACAGGTCATGCTCGACACCACCCGCCTGGACGTCTTCGCGGTCTTCGACAACGGCAGCGTCGGCCGGCCCGAACTCACGATCGCTTTGGATGTCGCGTCCCGTTCGATCCTGGCCGCCGTCCTGCGCCCGCACAGCACCAAGGGCGTGGACGCCGCGCTGCTGCTGGCCGAGATGGCCACCCCGCACCCCGCCCGCCCCACCTGGCCGCGGGCGCTGGAGATGTCGCGGGCACCGGTGCCCTACGACCTCATGGTCGACGCCGACGACCGGCTGCGGGACGTGGCGGCACGGCCGGTGGCGGTGCCCGAGACGGTGGTCATCGACCGCGGCCGGGTGTTCGTCTCCGAGGCGTTCTTGGCCGCCGCCCAGACGCTGGGCATCAGCGTGCAGCCCGCTCCCCCGCGCCAGCCTGCCGCCAAGGGCCCCGTCGAGCGCACCTTCGGCTCGGTGAACACCCTGTTCTGCCAGCACGTCGCCGGCCACACCGGCGCCAGCCCGGCTCGGCGCGGAGCCAACGCCGAGAGCGAGGCAAGGTGGAGCGTGGCGCAGCTGCAGGACCTGCTGGACGAGTGGATCGCCGTCGAGTGGCAGAACCGGCCGCACGAGGGGCTGCGGCATCCGTCGATGCCGGCCGTCGCACTGTCCCCGAACGAGATGTGGGGCGCGCTGCTGGCCGCCTGTGGCCACGTCCCGGTGCCGCTGGGCAAGGCCGACTACGTGGAGCTGCTGCCGGTGGTGTGGAAGCCGATCACCGAGCGCGGGATCCGAATCGACCACCGCACCTACGACGACCACTGGCTGAACCCGTTGCGGGGCGAGTCCTCCGGTGTGAGTGCGCAGCGGGGGCGGTGGGAGGTCCATCACAATCCGCACGATCTGCGGCAGGTGTGGGTGCGCCGTCCCGATGGGCGGTTCGAGGCGGTGCCGTGGATCCACGGTGAGTACGTCCACCGCCCACTCGGCGATGACCTGTGGCAGCACCTGAAGGAGACGGTTCAGCGCCGCGGCAGCAGGGAGCAGCACGAGGCCGACCTGGCGCAGGCCCTTGCCGATCTGCTGCTCAGGGTCCGCACCGGTGAAGCCACCGCCCGTGAGCAGCAGCTGGCCTCCCGGCAGGCGCCCCTGGCGATCCCCCATGACCTTGGTACGGGCACCGCAGCCGAGGTGCCGGCTGCGCGCCGGGGCGTGGAGGCCCGGGCGGGTGCGGAGGGAGCCCGCGGCGGCCGAGGGCGGCCCCGCCGGAGCGAACAGGACCCCGCCGCTGGTGAGTCTGGTGTGGGCGGTGAGGACTGGCGGGTAGCGGTGGTGCTTGCCGGCGGGCGGCCCGGGTCTGCGGGACCGCGGACCGTGTCGTTGCCAGGCGCGCCCGACGCTGGCGGCAGCGCTGGCTCGGCGTTGGCCGACTGGCCGGGTGAGGAGAGCTTGGAGGACCTCGGCGAGGACGAGGACGGGGAGGCTCTGGGCGACGCCGCGTGGCCGGATGAGGAGGAGGGCGGGTTCGCCCTGTACGACGCCCGTAAGGAGGCCGAGCTGTGGTGAACGACAACCCCGCCGAGCGGGCTGGGCAGGACCGGGATGCTTCCCCGACGACGTGGGAGTCGTTTCGCCGCTTCGCCGACGAGCCGCCCTTGGTGCCGCCCGCGCCCGGTGATCCGCCGCGCAGCGTGGAGGAGCGGCTGGCCTACCACTCCCGGTTCGTGACGGTGCGCACCCCCGCCGTCGTCAAGACGCTGGTGGAGGTGCGGACCCTGATGGCGCTGGGGCGCTACCAGCAGGCGACCGCGAGGCCCTCGCTGATCGTCACCGGGCCGCCGACCACGGGCAAGACCACCACGCTGCTGGAGGTCGGGCGCACCTGGCACCTCGCCGAGCAGGCGCAGGCCAGCCGTGGCGCGAGCCAGGTGCCCGTCGCCTACCTGCTGGTGCCGCCCGGCGCCAGCGCCAAAGCCCTCGCGCTGGAGTTCGCCCGCTACCTCGGCATCCCCGTCTCCTCCCGCATGACCCAGGCCCAGATCGCCGCGTCGGTGTGCCACACGTACAACACCGCGGGAGTGCGGCTGGTGATGATCGACGAGATCCACCGGCTCAACCCGCGCACCAGCACGGGGGCGGAGGCGGCCGACTTCCTCAAGGACCTCACGGAGCGGATCTCGGCGACGTTCGTGTACGCGGGTATCGATGTGACCGCCACCGCGCTGTTCAGCGGTACCGCGGGTGCCCAGCTCGCCGGGCGGGCGGAGTTGATCGACTGCGACCCCCTGCCGGTGGCGGCCCGCACCAGCATGGCCAGGGCCGGCGGCATGGGGCCCGGTGCGACAGGACGGGGCCGGCGCGGCGGCGACCGCAGCCGACCTGGTGACGGCCGGGGAAGGTCGGGTGACGATGGCGACGGCCGAGAAGCCGAGGGTGGTTCGGCCGGCAGCGGGCAGGGGACAGGCGCAAGAAGCTCGGGAGGCACCGTCGGCAGGAACAGTGCCGGAGGCGGCGGAAGGAGCGGAAGCAGTGCCGGCGCGAGCGGGGGCGCGGGGAAGGCAGGCGGCACGGTGCTGATCCGGCCCTTCCGTGAGACGGTCGCCGCGATGGAGATGGCCCTGGACCTGCAGCAGCACCGCCCCGGCACCCTCGTTCGGCTGGCTCCCTACCTGCACGAGCGCACCGCGGGGCGTATCGGCAGCCTCTCCCGCCTGCTTCGGCGGGCCGCGATCACCGCCATCCTCGACGGGCGCGAGAAGATCACCCGCGCCGGCCTGGACGCCATCGCCCTGGACCACCTCGCCGAAGAGCACTACCGGCCCCGCCACCCCGCCCGCCGAAGCCCCCGCGCCAACACGTCCGCGCGGCATACCCAGTGACGCCCCGTCGGATGAGACGCCCGGTCAGGCCGCACGACGGGCCCGGCGTCCTGGTCCTGGAAGCTCTCGCAGCGGCCGAGGCACGCTCACCCGGCACCGCCACCACCCCTCCCCCGGCGGCCCGGGAACAGCCCCGCACACCGCGGCCGCTCAGCCCTACCAACCCGCCGACGGCCGGAGCCCTGCGGGTGCGGCCGATCCCCCACGAGAGCACCGCTTCCTACCTGGAGCGCCTCGCCGGCGCCTACCGCACCACCACCGCCCACCTCCTCGACAGTCTCGGCATCGCCCTCACCCACCCCCGCAACAGCCGCGGCGGCTCCGCAGGCTCCGAGCTCCGCCTCGACCCTGCGGCCCAGCACCGGCTGGCAGTCTTCGCCCGCACCCCGCTCGAGGACCTCAGGCGAGCCCTGCCCCGCCTGACCGCCAACCCCACCCACCACCACTCCCCCGACGCCCGCGCCAATAGCGGCGCTCACCACACAACAGCCGCCGGCGAACCGCGGCCGCCCACCGCCACGTGGCAACGGTGCGAGCCCGACGAACACCCCGTCCTGGCCTGCCCCGCCTGCACCCTGCGCCACACCCGAGGAGCCACCAGCCGCGCCCACGTCCACCCACCCGCCCACCAGAGGCTGTGCCCGCTGCACCGGCACTGGAGCCTGGATCCGGACCACCACCTCACCACCGTGGCCCTGCCCGAACTCCACCGGGCCCACCGCGAGCACCAGTACCTGCTGCGCCACCCGCAGGCCGGCGACGCCACCACCTGGGCCAGGGCGATCACCACCCGCTGGTACGACCAGCAGAGCATCCTCGCCACCCGCTGGCAGCACCGCCTCAAGCGCCTGGCCGGCTCCAACCCCCACGCCGCACCGGCCGGAAAGTCCTGGGCCCTGCACGCACGCGCCCTGATCACCTACCCGGAGACGATCGTCCTCGCCCGGACCCTGGCCACCACCAACTTGCCCCAGCAATCACGGCAAGGCACCGACCCCGGCCCGCACCCCGCGATCACCGCTCTCTGCCGCACCACCGCTCACCGTCTGGGCATCGCCCGCCTCACACCCCCGCCCGGCGACCTGTGGTGGACCTGGATCCACCACACCACCACCCCCGCCACCAAACACCGATCCCGAACCACCTGGTAAACCCGGCCACCAGCCCACACGGGCGATGGCCCACGCTCATGGGCCATCCACTTCCCGCCGCACACCGCTACGGTGCTCCACCACCTCATGGCGCAGCGGAACCGTGAGCTGCGTCTTCTGGGCCCACGACCGGGCGTAGACGAGGGTGTGGAAGCCGCCGGCGTGGTACCCGCCGCTGGAGATCACCACCTCGGCATCGGTGACCGCCACGGTTAGCGTGCGCCGTGCTCCCCACTCGCCCACCAGGTAGTCGCTGCCCGCGGCCCGCACGTACCCGGCGGAATCCGGCCGCACCCGGAGGCTGCGGCTCCCCGGAGGCGGCCGGAGCAGCGGATGGGTATCCGAAGGGCCCGTCTGCGGGGCGGCCTCGTCGGCTGAAGGGCTCCTGAGCAGGGCAGCGCGCTCGGCGGCCCAGCGTGCTGCCCTGCCGGGAGCCCACGCGGTGTGGAAGTTCTCCATCCACGTCTGCAAGGCGGCGGCAAGGTCGTCCGGTGAGGTGAAGGGACGACCTGGCGGGCAGGCTGCCGCCAGGTGCTCGCGCACGACCGTCAGCAGAGCCGGCTCAGTGAGACCCTCGCGGAAGAACTCGACCGTGGTGCTGCCCAACTCGGCCTGCGCCTGGTAGGCGGACCAGCCAACACCCTCCTCCCAGCTCCATGACGGCGCATCGATGCCCTCAAGGTCCCATCGCACCGTATGCGGCACACCGTCCCACTCCTGGAAGAGGCGGTACTGAGCGGCCCACACATCCGACAGGCTCGAGGTGACTGCCACCCGAGCTGCCAGCCGCCCGGAATGGCCGGCAACCATCAGCACGACCGGGCAGCGGCGCTGCTGCCCTGCCCCCACCTCGACCGGAGCCTCGGGCAGCCACAGACCGCACTCCACCCAGCCAGGTGCTAGCTCTGGCAGAAGTCGTGGCTGCGCCGCAGGTGCCGGCACCTGGGGGCGAAGGCGTGCAACCTCGGCCCGTAGCAGGCTCGCCGAGCCCGGCCATCTGATTCTGCGGCCGATATCCGCAGCGGACCGGTAGGGCCGCTCCTGCAGCGCACTCAGAATCCTGGCTTCGAACCGGGCCGCGAGCGACGGGCGCGGCCGGCGCTGGTAGCGGGGGGCCTCCTCCGCCTTGAGAAGGCGGCGCACCGTGTTCGGCGCCATCCTCTCACTGCGGGCGATCTGCTTGATCGGCATGCCGCCCTCATGCAGACCGCGCACCCGGGCCCAGGTCTCAGGGGAGAACACGGCGCTCGCCCTCCTCGCCCTGATCCTCCGTTTCGATGACACGGCGCCCCGGCTCCCGCCAGGCCCGGCGCACCTCACTCCACGCGACGATGACAGGAACCACCGCCAGCAGCAGGGCCTCCAACCCCCTCAGCACCCGACGGCTCAGGTAGTACAAGGCCGCGAGAACGCCCCCGACAGCCGTCACTATCCCGGCAACCTCGCTCAGGGTCATGCGGCACCGCCACAGCGGCAAGTTACGACTGCAACCAGACGACCGGTAGATGCGGGTCCCACTGCGCACTCCTTCATGCAGCATCCACGCGGGCCCCACGTCAAAGGCCCGCCCTGCCAGCGCACATGGATCTCCATTAGCGCGAGCAGGACGGGCCATCACGTCCAACAACTACTCTCCCCAGCCGGTGTGACAAACCCCCGCACAACCGCCAACCGAAAACTGAACCCCTCTCCCACCGACAAGCCGACCAACACACCTTCCTCGGGCATGGATCAGGCCACAGGCGCCAAGCCCTCAAGTCCGACGGTGCGGTCCCGGATGGCCTCCTGCGGGGCTACCAGTGAACCCGTGAAAGGTCCCATCGGATCTCTACCAACCCGCGATTCCCAGTGCACCGGCCATATCCGCAGTTCAGAAGGCGGTCTCCTGGTTGTCCCCGACCAAGACGATCAAGCTTCCGGCACCCGACCTCACCTCACCAGGGCCATCACGTTCCCACACCACCCACAACACCCCACCCCCGCAACGAACCCGGACAACTAAAAAGACGAGCCGTCACAACAACAACAAGCCGCCAACAGCCCTGACGACCTCTCACTTAACCCGCAAAACACACCCAAAAACAAGATCAAAAATCAGAACCAGCGGGACCTCATAATGGCCGATCTGAAACGCGATCTCCGAAATCTGGTAGCACCTAGCAAATGGGCCCTAACCGCCGAGCATCAGGGCCCATTTGCTCGACCCGATAACTCCTACATGAACTGCCGTACTGCCTCCATCATAACTTCCCCAATCGGCTTAGCAACCCCCGAGATCAAAGCCGGGATGACATATTTAAGGACCAATTCCTGCACCTTTCTGGCGTAGGCATCTTTCGCTGGAACATAAGGCTTCTTCTTCGGCATGCCTCTACCGTGTCATCCAGGAACGGAAGCAGCCGTAAAGTACTCACTTCCAGCCGAACTCTGGCGGTATCTGACAAGCCCTTGCATCGCCTGTCTGGCATCTTTACGATTCCCGACAGTTGCTTACAGGGAGGGAACAGTGAGCGGTACCGCACTCAGCCTGCTGCAGGAGCGTCTGCGACGTGCACACTTGGAGGCAGGGGAGATCAGCACCCGAGAGATAGCTAAGCGGTCACATGGTGCGGTCAGCCACACCACGGCCAGCCAGGTACTGCGCGGTGGAGGCATGGCGCCCTCATGGCGGTCCCTGGGAGCAGTGGTGGCAGCCCTCGGGGCAGACCTCAGCGAGTTCAAATCTTTGTGGATGCGGGCGCGAAACGAAATCAGCGACACGAGTAAGGGCCCTGAGGAAGCTTCGATCAGGCACCATGAAGCTCTTCCGCCAAGTATCGCCGGCGCAATCAACCTGGCTGGGTATTACCGAATCAGAAGGGAAGTACAGAAAAGCTTTGACGTGCTTACTGCATCCATCAAAAACAACCCCTATGGCAAGATCGAGCTGGTCATAGAACTCCGCAGGCGCCACTATGACAAGTGGGAAGAAGCTAGTTCTCACTATGGCGAAGTTATAGATTTCTTTCTTGAGCGCGGGGATCTAACGGATATTTACCGCTCCAGCACGGCTGGCGACTTTGCCGAACGTTGTCTCCACAGGGGGGCGCCTTATAGGGCACTGCAATTCATCCACAAAGCTCTCAGCCTAAGCCCTCTCGACGCCCTACTCATGGAGACGCACGGGGACATTCTGCTGGCCCTAGGAAAGTATGAGGAAGCAGAAGAGGTACTCCTAAGGTCCCACGCCCTGCGTCCGGGTCTCTATATTTGTCGATACTCCCCCTTGGGAGCCGCGCTGAAAATCGGCGGAAAGTTCGAGAAACTAGAGAGTATCGTCTTTTCTGCCCTCGCGCAGGAAACTGACGAGCAGGACAGGTTCGCCCGCCTCGCGGACTACGTACACGTGCTCGTGCTGCGGGGAAAGCTCGCAGAAGCCGAGAAATTCCAGCGCGAATTGCTACAACTATCCGATGCCGGCGAGGAAGACTTCATCCAACTGGTCGAAATCTTGTCTTCCCAAGGCCGGCGAAGTGAGGCCATTGAAGAGCTGAAGAAACACGCGATATACGAGACTAGCCAAGCGCTTCAAACGGCTTATGCGAATCTGCTGCTCCATAATAACGAGACCCATGAGGCTGGCATCCGTATGCTGGCCGCCCAGATCCCGTGGTAGATGCGGCGCCGGCGTGGTTCGGTCCACTCCATTCCAGGTGGGCGATGGTGCCGCGCGCGTGGAGGTTAGGCGCTGGTGGCCGTGGTCGAGAAGGCACGGTAGTCGTCGCCGGGGGTTGCAGGCCGCGTCCAGGATGGGGAGCGGGGTCTAGGCAGGTCCGGGGGCCCGGTGGCCGGGCCGTCCACGGCAGCTGTTGCCGGGTCCGATGGCGCGGGCGGGGCATCCGCCAATCTGGGCACCCCCGGAGAGCCGATCGACACCACACCGCGTGCCTCACCCGCAGCCGGACCCGCCTTGCGCGGGCTGGTGAACCGTGGCGGTGCTGATAGATCGGCATCTCCATGGCCGCATGCTGCCCCCGCTGGCGGGCCGCTGTTCCGCCCGTTCTGGCGCGGCCTGGAGTGTCTAGAACGGCGGCGCCCCATTGCCGTCGATGCGCACCTGAGTACGGTCCCGGCCTCGGAACAGCACCTGTCCGACCTGTCCGTCGACGACGAGTTCCCTGTCGCTGGCGAACTCGAAGGCTTCAGCGTCGGTCTCGTCGGGGCTGACCCTGGGCCCTGCCCAGAGTCAGCCCCGAGTGTCGGCGAAGGTGATGGCGAAGGCGTCGGGGTCGTCGTCCTCGTCGAGGTGGTAGGTGGCGCTGGCGTAGGCGTCGGCGAGGCGGATGCGGCGGGCCTTGGGGTCGGCGGGGTCACCGGCGATCAGGATGACGTCCTGGTGGGTGCTGGTGGTGTCGCCGTCCTTCAGCGGTACGGGGTGGAAGTGATGCGGGGGCTGGGAGCCGGAGAGGAGCCACCGATCTCGTGGGTGTACGAGCGGCGCCAGGTGTCGGAGCTGCCTTCTGCGTGGCATTCGAGGGTGAACCGGACCGACGACGTGCGCCGCCTCGTGGGCCCGACCTTGACGATCACCTCGACCGTGCCTCCCTTGCTGACCGGGCCGACCTCCGTACCGGGCTGTAGCGAGAACCGCCCCTCGGCGTCAAGTGTCCGCCGGTCGTACACACCGCGGACCTCGTCGCCGGCTGCGCTGATGCGGATCGTCTGGAGTGCCGGACCGGATTCCTGGGTGAAGACGAAGTGCACCCTGCGCTCATCCCGGCCCAGGGCCAGCCGCCACCGATGGCTGAACTCGGGGCCGCGGGCCTCGTGGCGCTCGGTGTCCTCGGCGTCGAGCTGGCGGCGCAGGAGTACGACCTGGTCGTCGGCGGCGTCGGCCTGGCGGCGGGCTAGGTCCGCGGTGTGCTGGGCGATGGCGGCCTGGCGGCGGGCGATCAGGGCCTGCCAGACGGCGATGCCCGCCGCTCCTGCGCCGAGGATGCCCGTGGCGAGCGCGATCGTCTCCCCGATGTCCACCCTTGTTCTCCCCTCCGGTCCGCGGCGGTCGCGGACGCGCGGTGAGCCTAGCGGCAGGGAAGGGAAGGGAGGGTAGCCGTCATTATCCTTCCCTTTCCCCGGGGCCTCCTCTCGTCAGGTCAGCTGATCAGCTTGTGCAGCCCCATCACACTCGCGCCGAACGCCGCCAGGCCAGCCGCCGCCGCAGCGGCGCCGTGACCGGCGTCGAGGAAGATCAGCCCGGCGACGACCAGGCCAATGACGGCCGCGGCCAGGAGGATGAGGAGGGTGCGCGCCGGCAGGAAAGGCCTGGGCTCCGGCGCCGGGTTCTGGGCGGACGGATCGAACAAGGTCATGGTCTCCTCCATCAGGTGTGGGACGGGGGTGGGCTCGCCGGTTCGGCAGGCACCGGCTGACAGGAGGAGCATGCGGTTGTCCTGCGCAGTCCCAAAGCGACAGAGGCATTACTGCAGGTAAGGTCTGAACAACCAAGAGTTGTCCTGGGGGGTTCCAGGACAACAAGCCGTGCGCAAGACGGGGTGTGGGGGATGTTGAAGCGAAGCAAGGGCGGCAGGCCGTGGGGGGAAGTTCGGGCGGAGACGCCCGAGGGCAAGGCCTTGGTGGTCTTCCTTCGCGGGCTGGTCGATGCCAGCCCACTGACTGTGAGTCAAGTCGCCGAGGGAGTGGGCTACTCCTCCTCCCGGACCAGCGCGCTTCTGTCCGGCAATCCGCTGCCCATGTCCAGCTTCGTGACTGCCGTGGTGCGGGTGACGGTGCCCGAACCCCGGGCACGTGCCGCGCGCCAAACCGAAGCCGCACAGCTGCTTGAGAGGGCGAACAATCCCTCCTCGGTCCGCACCGTCGGCGTGCGGCCCCATGATGACGCCGCACTTCAGGTCGCACTCATCACGGCGGAGGCCGAGAAGCAGGCCACCATTCTCAGAGCTGAGGGCGAGGCCCAGGCGGCCGTGATTCGGGCGGACGGCGAGGCCTCTGCCCGGCGCACTCTGTGGGAGGCCGAGCAGGCTCTCCAGCCTCCTATGGCGTCCCAGCCATGGGCTGTTCCTCCCGAGGACCAGCCCGATTGGACCGAGTACGCCGACGAGGTCGCAAAGGACTCCCGTGCTCCCACCACCCAGGACAGGGAGGACCCGACAACGTTGGCCACTGCCGTTGTCCGGGCTGCCTACGAGGCGTACACGGCGTGGGTGGAACTCGACGATCACGATGCCGACTTTGCCGTCGACCCGTTTGCGCCGGCCGAGGAAGTCGAATTCGAAGCAATTTGCGACCCCGAGCTCGGACGTCGGCGGGTCTACCGGTACACCCTTCTTGAGCTTCAGCTCACGCTCAAGGCGCTTGCCCCCTACCAGCTGATCTTCATGAGCCGCTACCCGACACAGGAAGAACTGGCCTCGGTGACGGAGAAGGCCCAGCAGTTCCGCAGCCAGTGCAGCGACTAGACAGAGGCAGGTCGACAAGGGTCGGCTGATCCACGCTCATACCCGCCGACCCTAAGCGTTTCGTTGCACCGCCCCCGAAACCGGGCCTCTCTCGCCGGGACCATCGGGACCCGGCCGCCGGGCCGTGCAACACGGGGGCGGGTTTCGTTGCGGCAACGGAACCCGGGCGCTGCACCCGCAAACGTAGCCACCCGCCCCGAGGACGTCGCGGCTCTCCGGCACGACCTAGCCCCGACGATCCAGGTAGGCCGCTGCGGCTCTGAGGCGAGCCGGATCGTCGTCGAACATGCCTAGGGCTAGATTGCAGCGGTGGCACAGGACACCTCTGACGCACGCTCCACAGCTCTTCTTGCCCGGGCAGCAGGCGTGGTCGTGGTCGATGTGGGTGGTCTTGGTGCTCTCCAGTGCCAGCTTGCAGATCGCGCAGCCGCCTCCCTGTGCCTCGACCAGTGCGTCGAGCTGCGCGGGCGTGATGCCGTAGCGCTCGTTGAGGGCGTGCTCGCGTCGCTTCCAGGGGTGGGCTTCTCGCCAGAGCCGGGCGCGTTCGACGTTGGCGGCGCGGACGGCGGGGTCGGCCTGCCGTCGTTCGTACCGGCGCCGGTCTGCTTCCTGGACTGCGGGGTCCGCGCGGCGCGCCTGCTGGTAGGCGAGGGTCTTCTCCCGGTTGGCCTGGTAGTAGGCGCGCTGCTTCTCGGGGTCCCGCTTGGTGGCGCTCTCCGTGTTCCGGCACTCCTTGCAGATGGCGGTGCGTCCGTACTTGCCGCGGGGCGCTGCGTGGAAGTCCACGAGCTGCTTGAGGACGGCGCACCGGTTGCAGCGTTTCGCCAGAGGAACCGGGCCGCTGACGGACAGAGGCTTCCGCATGCATGCCTTGCACTCGGACCGGTAGGTGCCGGCGGCCTTGTCGCGGAAGGGGAAGTCCTCCAGCGGCTTGGTGGCTCTGCAGTTGGCGCACGTCTTCATGGTGTTGATCTCCACTGGTCCCCGGGGTGCGGTCACAGTGTGATCGGGGGTACTGACATCGTCGAACTCACTGGCCCCGAGGACGTCCTCGGGAGAGGGGGTGCCGCTCCCCGGCACGAGGGCCGGCCAGAGCCGTGACCGTCCTGGACCGGGAGCGGTTCACCGGCCATGACGACCCCCTCCTTTTCCCTCCCCCTGTCCCCACGACCCGTCTCGCAGCGCGTCGACCACTTTGCCCGGTTCGAGCCGGAGCCGGTGAGCGACGCCGTACTCGAGGCCGTCGCCGGCGCGGCCACCGTCGGCGAGCGGACCGCCGTCTGGGTCGAGACGCTCGCGGCCCGCCAGGATGACCAGCGCCACCGGCGGGTGCTCGAGCTGTTCGCCGAAGCGGTGCGGCAGGTGCTGGGCCGCGAGATCATCCCGAACGGCGAGGGCGAGGTCGGCGAGGAACTGCGCTACCGCCTGGACGCGCACGTGGTGCTCGGCGCCCCCGGCACGGGGTGCGCCCCGGAGCTGTCCACCGCCGAGCAGCTCGCCCTGGCCGTCGCCGGCGCCGCCGTCAGCGCACCGGCAACCATCCTGGGGGATATCGAGCTCGACCTGCCCGCACTGTGTTCCGTCATCGAGAGCGCCCTGGTCCTCGCCGAGGCGTAGCGGGCCGGGTCCCGCAGGCCGCGGCGTGCTCAGCCGTCGGAGCCGTCAGCCGGTCCGGCGAGGGCGCCTGGCCCCAGTCGGCGGCGCCCGCCCGGCGCGGCCTCGGACACGGCAATGTCGTCGAGGGCCGGCTCCAGGAACGGGGCCCGCTCGACAGCGAGCAGCCAGGCCCGCCCGTCGACAGGGGCGGGCGAGTCGGTGGCGGGCTCGGAGAACGGGCGGTACAGCGGGCAGCGGTCGGAAATCATGATCACAGTCTGGCAGCGCGGGCAGCCCGCCGGGCACAGTCCGGCAGGCCGGGCCCGGCCGGCTACGGCGGGGCCGCTCCACCGTCCGGTCGGGCCGGGTGCAGCCAGCGGACCGGGACGGTCATCGGGGTGGCGGTCATCAGCTCGACCGGGGTGCCGGTCAGGTCGGTCAGGGTGCCGGTGACGACGTAGCCGACGCCGGGCGGCAGGCCGAGCTCGACGGCCTGGTCGTCGGTGAGCTTCACCCGGACCCCGCAGTGCGGGGCGACCAGGACGCCAGCGACCATGTGCTCACCGTCCGGCTCGGGCAGGTCGGTCACGGTCAGCTCGAAGGCCTCGCCGGCGCGCAGCAGGCGTCGCCAGTGCAGCAGGACCGCCTCCGGGTCGGTGGTGTCCGGCGGGAACCGCTCGTACGGGAGGCGGGCCGGTACGCGCACCAGGTAGGTCTCTCCGACCCGCACCTGCGCCGCCCACGCCCTGACCGCCTCCTGGTCCGCTCACCTTTCATGGTGCGCCTGTCGGGACGTGAGCGTTGCGCGGCCTGACACCGTTCACCGCGGCGAGCCCGGCACCGCTTCGGGGCCGGGCTCACGACGCGTGCATCTGGTCAGACTGCTTCGGCCTCGCGGATGCGCTTGTGCACTGCGGTCAGGAATTTCGGGTACTGGCCGGCGGTGCGGGCATCGTCGAAGGCCTGGTGCTCGCCCGCTCTCTTCCACGCGGCGCCGGCCTCCTCCCGTAGCCGCCACAGCCGCTCGGTGAGCTCCGTCGGCCAGAACGAGGCGGCGGGCCCGTCCTGCAGGCCACCCGCCGGCGGATCAGCCGGCCAGCACAGACGCTCCAGCCACTGTTCTGGAGCGGGGAACTTCGCACGGGCCTCGGCCGCGATCTCGGCGGAAAACTCCTCGACCGCACGCTGCGCGGCCCGGGCCGCCACCACCACGACGCAAGGAAGCGCAGACGCGACCGGGCCCGGGAGCCGGGGGAGCGCTCCCGGGCCCGGCCGGCGGGAGGCGAGCCGCACCCGGGTCATGACGCGGCTGCTCTGCCCAGCGGCCCGGTGGAAACGGTGGTGGGACTGCCGTGCCGGGAACACCAAACCCGGTGCCCAACGAGCCGCTAGGGCTGTGCCCAGGTATTTGGTACGCCGCGGCTTCCTCTCCCTCGGCCATCGGTGGCCCACAGGGCGCCACTGCTGCCGGACCAGAACTAGTCTTCGCATCCGGCCTGGTCACAGGTGCGGGCCGATCAGCAGCACGGTCACCACGCCACCGTCGCGGCCGCCGTGGTCCTGGTCGTCGCCGTCGGCCGGGCCCCAGGTCCAGAACAGGCGCCAGGCGCCGGCGCCCTGGTCGACGTACGACGTCCACGCTCGGCAGCGCTCGTGTCCGGGCAGGGCCCGGTACGGGTGGGTGCGCAGGCCTGGGTGGCGGGGGTCGACGGCCAGGTGATCGAGGGCGCGGCGAATGCGGCGCAGCCGGGCGGGGTCGGCGCGGCGGCCCTGTTCCAGGCAGGCCAGGGTGCGGGTGGCGGCGTCGGTGAGGTGCAGCTTCGGCATAGGTCTCCCCTGGCATGCGAAAGGGCCCGACTCCCGGTATGGGAGGCGGGCCCCTGTTGGGTCCGGTGGCGCTGTTCGTCGGATGCGGTCCGGCCGGGCGGGAACTGTTCAGCGCGGAACGGTGTTCTGCGGCCGCGGTCAGCCGGTGCCAGCGGCTTCGGCGGCCTGGACGCAGGCGCTCGGGCCCTGTGTGCCAGTAGCGCAGCTGGCTGTCGCCGCTCTCACCGGGCGGCGGCAGGTCGGACAGCCACGCGCCGGTGATCGGTAGGTGGCAGTCCGCGCACTGCGGCAGGCCGGCCGAGGTCGTGCCGTGAGCCTGGTCGCAGCCGACGGCGGCGCAGACGAGGTCGGGGTGGGCGTTCTGGTGGCCGGTGAGCACGCAGGTATCGCAGTGGCCGGGCAGGCCAGCGGCGTGGCGCTCCGATGAGAGTGTGCCGGTGAAGCGGGGCGCAGACGAGGTCGGGGTGACCAGCCCGCCGTCCTTCCGGTAGGCCGGCAGCTGGAAGGGCTCACCGTCGTCGTCGAGCGGCTGGATGGGCTCGTTCTCCACCCTATTTCTCCGAATTCGCAGACTGCTGTTTATGCACCGTGTTTATGAGCCTCCCCCGGGTGCTATTTCTGGTGGTCCGGGGCAGGTATTTTGGCGACACCAGAGGTGCGGGGAGGGGTCAAAGCCCTTCCAGGTCCATCCAGGACACGTCGTTGAGTTCGACGTCGAGGCCGCGGGCGCGGTGGCCGCCGTCCTTGAAGTAGTGCTCGCGCAGGCCCTCGGCGAGGATCCGCTCCTGCTCGGCCTGGCCGGCTCCGGCGTCGCGGGCCTCGTAGAGGCGGCGGGCGACCTCGCCGGGCATCTTCTGGGTGATGGTGCGGGGGCGGGGGTCGTCGGTGGAGCCGGCCGCCGAGCTGTAGCCGAACGTGCCGGAGATGTGGAGCATGAAGCCATTGGTCTCGGCGGCGTTGCGCACGCGCTGCTTGACCTTGGGCTGCCACTTCGCGCGGACCCGCTCCTCGACCTTCTTCGCGGCGGCGGGCTTCGGGGCGGCCTGGCCCTTGAGCCAGCGCTGCACGGTGCGCTGGGATACGCCCAGCTCCTGGGCGAGCTGCTTGGTGGAGCCCTTGGCGCCCTTGAGCAGGAACCGCATCCGGGCGCTCACGGACTGCGGGATCGGGCGGGTGCGCTCGGCGCGCTCCAGGCCCTCGTCGATCTCGCTCAACGTAGGTCTCCTTCCGTGGTGGTGGCGGTGGTGGGGGCCGCCCGGCGGCCGGCGCCGGGCGGCCGGGGTTCAGCGGGTCCAGCCGATGAGGGTGAGGCGGTGGCCGCGGTCTTCGAGGTCGCGGCGGGAGACGGCTTCCTCGCGGGCGTGGACCAGCGGCAGCGCCAGGTCGCCGCCGTCGCTGGTCGGGACGTCGTTCCACACGCCGCCCTGGTCGTCCAGCCACAGGGCGGTGTGGTCCTCGCTCGGCGCGGCGGGCGGCGCCACGATGCCTGCCGCCTGCGCGGCGCGCAGCCAGGTGTCGGCCTGCTCGGTCAGCTCGGCCCGGATCTCCGGCTTCAGCCGCGCCCAGGCGACGGAGTCCGGCCGGGTGTGGTTCCAGTAGGCGGCGGCGAGCCGCTCCGCGCGCGGGTCGTGCTCCGTGTGCTCGTGCTCCATGAGTTCCTCCCCTGTGTTCCGGGCCGCCGGTCCTGGCGGCCCGCTGCTGATGGGTCGTGCGGTGCGTACCCCGGCCGGGCCCGCGTGGTGCGGGTCCGGCCGGGGCACCTGCGGCCGGGGTGCGGCTACTCGTCGGCGGACACCTGGCCGCCGGTCTTGATGTGGCGGGCCGGGTTCGCGTCGTCGGCGAGCAGCTCGGCGATCTCGGTCATCGGCCGGGAGCCTTCGAACTTCACCAGGCCGGGGCTGACGCCGAGGCGTAGCGAGGTGGTGAGGGTGCCGTCGGGCTTGGTGAGGACGTCGAGTGCGCCGGGGCCGGGTGAGGCGAAGACGGCGCAGTCGGAGAGGATCGCGAAGCAGTGGAGGCCGGTGTCGCCGGCCATGCGGCGGAGCTTGCGGTGGAGGTTGACGGTGGCGGTGTCGATGACCAGGGCGCGCATCAGCGGGTCCCAGGTCGGGCGGTCGAGTGCGGCCCAGCGCTCGCCGGGCTTGTAGCCGTGACCGCGGGGGCGCTCGCGCATCTTGCCGATGGCCCCCTTCGCGGTCTGCTTGATCGCGGTCAGCACCGCCAGCTCCGCCGGGTCACCGGCCTTCAGTCCCGCCATGGCGTCCAGGAACGCGAGCGGGTCGGCGTTGAGCGGGACGCCGAGGGCGGCCATCGTCTCCAGGTACGCGGCGCGCAGGTGCTTGTGCCAGGGGTCCAGATAGGGGCCGCTCTCGTGGCGCAGCCAGCCCTCGGTGGGCTGCACCTTGGCGCCGAGCTCGATGGCGTAGGCGACCTTGGCCGTCGAGTACCAGGCCGGCCCGGTCGGCCGGGAGCCGTCGGGGGTGAACGGCGACGGGAGGAGCGGGTTGGTGTCGACACCGGACAGGTCAACCAGCCAGGAGCCCGGGATCTTCGGGTCGAACACCGGGTTCAGCTCGTGGACCGGCCCGGACAGCGGCAGCACCAGACGACCCGCGGCGGCGAGGAACGCCATGTTGACGTCCAGGCCGACCGCGAACGGCGCCGCGGCTTCCTGCTCGGTGAGCGGGCGGTGCCAGTCCCAGGCCTCGGTGACCAGCTCGCCGCCTACCTCGCGGTCCTCGGCGAGCGGGTGGATGTCTGGGACCTCCGGCGGCGCCGGGTCGAAGGCGTCCTTCGGCCGGGAGCCCTCCACGGGGCCGGAGGTCCAGCCCGTGTCGGTGCGCACCGCGCGGGTCGGCGGGCGCAGCGCGGTGACGAGCTCCAGGCCGGAGACGGCGGTGGAGCCGCGCGGGGTGAGGACGCGGGTGGCGTAGGTGCCGAGCAGGCGGGCCAGGCCGGGGGCGTCGAGGCTGTCCGGGACGGCGGACCAGTCGCGGGTGGGCAGTGCCCCCCATGCGGGGATGCACAGCTGCACGCACTGGCGTTTGCCGTCCTGGGGGGTGCGGTAGATCCGCGCCCACGGCCCGAGGCCGCGCTGGGTGAGCTGCCAGCCGGCCTTCTCCAGTGCCTTGACCGTCTTGTGGGTCTTCGGCAGCTGTCCGAGCCGGGGGACGAACTCCTTCTTCTCGTCCCGCCCGAGCGGGGGCAGGCCGAGCTCGGCGAGGGCGGCGTCGGTGAGGACGACCAGGGCGTCGCCGTCCTTGCCGTGCCGGTGCAGCCGCGGCGAGCCGAACTTCTGCTCCAGCGCCCACTCCACGACGGCAGCCAGGGTGTGCTTGGTCGGGACGGTGGCGGCCGCCGTGCCGTCGGCGAGGTAGGCCACCAGCGACCGACCGGACGGGACGACGTCCAGCACCGCCAGCGGCCCGGACGGGAAACGCGCGGCGGCGGCCTGCTCCCAATCAGCCGGCCCCTCGACGGCTGGCTTCTTCGCCGCCGCCTTCCGGGCCCGCGACGGCGCACCGACACCGGGACGGGACGAAGGCCCGCACCGAGCCGCAGCGGGCGCGGCGGCCGGGGCAGCCGGCTCGGCGGGCGCGGCCGCAGGGGCGGGCGTGACGCGCTCGCCGTCGACGACGGCCTGAACGAGCGCTGCCACCGCATCCGGAGCGGACCGGACGAGCTCGGCCACCCCGGTGTCGGCGGTGCACCAGCCGCCCATGTGCGTCGGACGGCCCTGCGCGCGGTACGGCGTCGGCCGCCCGCACCGCACACACGGCTCCGGCTGCCCGGCGACCAGGCCCCCGGCCGCGTCGCGGTCGAGCTCCACCACCTGGTCCCGCTGCTCGCCGCCGAACGCCGCCGGAACGGGAGAGGGCGCGGTCGGCGCCACGTCGACCGGGGCGGCCATCGAAGACGGCTCGGCCGCCGGGGCCGGCGCCTGGACGGCGGCGGGTGCGAGGCCCGCGGCCTGGGCCCGGCGCAGCCACTCGGTGGGCTCGACCGTGCCGTGGCGCAGCGCGAGCGCCGCCAGGAAGCGGATGTACACCTCGCGCTTGGGCGGGCGGGGCTCGGTCGTCCCGGCCTCCCAGCGCACGATCGACTCCCGGCGCGTCTTCAGCGCCTTCGCCAGCTCTTCCTGGGTGTACTCGCCCGCTGTGCGCAGCCGGGCCCGCTCGGCGGGCACCGGCAGGTCGTCCACCTGCTTCGGACGTTCCAGCAGAGCGTCGATCGACGCGAACAGGTCCTCACTCATGAACACACCTCCCCTTTCCACTCACAAGCATAGCGCGAAAGTCACTCTTGGATCGCACTCTTGGATCGCACATCACTCTTTTGAGGGATGCGCGCGGGCCAGGGGCTACAGCAACCGGGCGTCCCGCCTCAAATGATCTTGACCATTTGCCAAATGATTTTGGCGGGCCATGGGTTTCTGTCACTTGATCTTGATCGGTGGGGGCCCCGGGGCGTTCGCCGCGACGGCGACGTTGGTCGGTGGCATGACGTAGGGTCCGCGCATGATCATGCGTCCCACTGGTCAGGAAGACGGGCCATACAGTGTCGCCTTCCTCCCGCGGCAGCAGATGACCCTCAGGGCGGCCGAGCAGCCGATATCCGAACCGGTGGCCAAGCTCGGCGGTCAACCCGTGTGGCTGGACGGGCCCGCATGGCCGGTGGATCCGTCCACCGGCAGCCCGCTGGTGTTCATCGGTCAGTTCCCGGTCCCCGGAGACGCACGCCGCATGGCCTACCTCTTCGTCGACGAGGAAGACCGGATCATGGGAGGAACCAACCCGGAGGCTGGAGACGCGGTTCTGCTCGTGCAGCCCGGCGGCCGCATCCCGCCCTTCGCGGTCATCGGGCCACCGGGCACCCGGGGGCGGACGCTGTGGCGCTGGGGCCCGGACGAATCCGAAATCCCGGTCGAGTGGCATATCGACCTGCAGTCGGTAGCACCAGAGATCAACCGTTCGATCGACGACCAGGCAGCGTTCGAGCGGAGCCTGCGAGGCGAGGGACCGGCCGTCGAGGTGCCCGATGGAGAGGACCTCCACGACTACATGGGCGGCGCCGCCTGCTACCCCAACCTCTTCGCGCGAGTCGAGGCTCCGTGGCAGTTCCTCTTCAAGATCAGTGACGCACCCGATGACGAGGATCCGTACTTCCTCAACTTCGGATACGGCTACGGGTACGGCTTCGTCAGCCCCGACCACCGCGAAGGCCGCTTCTTCTGGGAGTGCTCATAGACACCCAGCCCCGCGAACCCATGGCACGTTGATCAGCCAGCCAACGCCCCACAACCCCACCAAGATCGTTTGACAATCGGTCAAGATCATCTGACACGGGACACCGGGCGGCGTTCTCCTTCGGCGCCGCACCCACCCCGCCGCCGGCCACCGCAGCTCTCCTCCTCCACCTCGCCGACCGCTGCCTCCAACTGGAGCCCGGCGCCTTCCGGGAGCGGCTGGCCGACCTCCTGGCGCACATCCCGGACCGCCGGCACCCCCGCTGGGGCAAGACCTGGAGGAACCAGCTGGCGACCTGCTCGACCATGGCCAGGGCCGAGGCCGGCGGCGTACGCCGACTTCCTGGCCCGATGACGACGGCGAGCAGGTCCGGGGCGATGAGCGTCAGCGGCGCAGGACGTTGACCTTCTCGGTGCCGAGGATCGGAGCGTCCGCGCAGCCGGCCGGGGTGACCAGGTACGGGCCCACCCAGCGGCGGGACTTGCCCTCGGGATGGTCCTTGTCGGGGTAGGTACGCCGGTGCGGCTTGACGAACCAGCGGTGCCGGTAGACCCGGCCGGCGGTCTCCTCGCTGCCGAAGTCGTCCCCGGGGGCGGGCCGGGCGGACTGGCGCAGCGTGATGTACCGCACCGTCGCGTCCAGACGTTCGGCGCCGGCACGGCGCAGGCGCTTGCGAGCGGCCGGGTCGGGCTGGATGTCCTCACTCTGCCACAAGTTGCGGCGTTCGTCGGCCGGCTGGCGGATCAGCAAGAGCGTTCCGAGCAGGGTCCTCAGCACGCGCAGCTGGTCCTCAGTGATGGTGCTGATCCCCGTGTCGCCCAGGCCGTACCGATCCTGGGCCGAGTTGCCGTTGCGGTCCAGGGACCACACTCGCTGGACCTGGTCCCAGTCGGTCTCGACGCCCAGCGGGATGACGGCGCCGAAGGCGACGGCCAAGTCTCCCGCGAGCGTGCTGGTGACCTGGTGGGCCCAGGTCGGATGAACCTGCCGACCTACCTCTTCCAGCGCCCGCCGGTACGGGCCGGCGTCGTCCAGGACCAGCACCCGCAGGGTCGTCGCGACCCGGGACCACAGCACCGCCCGGGGCCGGCCGAGGGTAGCCGTGTGCGCGCTCGGGTCGTCGGACCACAGCAGCAGGCCGATCGGATCCGGCAAGTCGTCCGCGTCGAACGCGCAGACCGGCAAGCCCTCGCCCACGGTGCGGGCCAGCCAGGTCATGTCGTCGTTGACGAAGTACAACTCCGCGCCGCGAACCGCCGACTGCACCAGGCGAGGGTCGGTGAACCCGTGCATCAGCACCGGCCCCGTGCCGCGATCGGCGCGCAGCACGTTCTCGTCCGCCCAGCGGACCAGGTCCTGTCGCAGCTCGGGAACGTCGCAGGCTCGTAGATGGGTCGTGGCCACGACTCAACGTAACGGGCCATCAGCGAGCCCGGCGCCGTACTCGGGCGGATGACCGCAACTGGCCGGGATCGACTGAACCTGATCGATCGACGAGGCTGGGTCCTTCGTCCTCAACGGCGTTGGGGTTCTCGTAGAGGGCGAGCTCGGCGTCGCCGCCGCAGTCGCCGAGGTTCGCGCCCGCCCCGACGTCCCGGCAGCCGAGCTGGAGGCCGGCCCCGTCCCGGACGGCATCACCGCCGAGGAGATCCTCGCCTGCCGCCGCTACGCGATCTCCGGGGACGTCCGGGCGATGGACGGCTGGTAGAACCCGCAGGTCAGCGGCGGGGCTTCTACTTTTGGGCCCTCATTTGAGGGCCGATTTTTGAACCCTCCGCAGGTCACAGAGCTGCGGTGCGGCGACCCGAAGCGGTCAGATCTGGCAGTCCGGGTCGGAGAAGGTCAGGCCGCCTGCGGCGAGCGGGCGGCGGGCCGGGGCGGGTACGGCCGCGGTCTCACCGGGCGGCTGGCGGAAGTCTGCGCCCTGCTCCACCGGCAGCAGCCGACGCTTACCGGACTGGGCAGACACGGGGGCGTCGACGGCGGGCTCGGAGAAGGCGGGCAGCGACAGGGCTCGACGGTCAGTCATGATCACAGTCTGGCAGCTCCGAGTCGCCAGGCGGGGCCGGTGCGCACGGTCCGATCCCTTCCCAGCGCATCACCGAAGCGCTCCAACCGTGCAAAACGGGGTGGGACGGTCCTGAGAGCGTCCCACCCCGTTCCCCGGGCGGCGGGGTCAGGCGGCCGGCTGGGGATCGGGGTCGCGGGTGCACAGGTGGGCGGCAGGCCGGGACGGCTCCGCGCTCCCGGCGCGGCTTGCCCGGCTTCATGTCCGGGTGTCAGCTGTACAGGCCCGCGCCGAGTTCGACGAGCTGCCAGCTCACGTGGGGGCAAGGTCGGCAGCCCCTTCTGGTACTCCCAGCTCTGGTCGTCGTGCCATGGCGCATCGACGACGAGTCGGCCGCTCGGTATGCGGATCGTCGTCAGCTCCTCGATGCCCGTCACGACCACCGGTGTGGTCGGGTCGTCGTACACCGTCCCCAGGTGAGCACCGGGTGTGAAAGCTGCCTCCAAGTACCAGGTGGCCTCAGGCCCGGCTGCCAGCCGCGGGTCCCCGACCCACTCCACGTCCCGCTCCCTCCTCGCCACCCGGCCGGGCGGTCAGCCGAAAGCTACACGGGCCCGCTGACATCGGCACTTCTTGCATCGTTGCGATTCGTGATCACTTCCCAAGACCAGTGCCATGAACCGGCTTTCGCAAATTGAGCCAGTCAAGCGCCGACCCTGATTAGCGGTGTGGTGGTGGAGGCGAAAGCGAGCTGTTCATCGAACGGTCGGCGGCTCCGCGCGTCGAGCGGGCGGCAGCGGCCGGGCAGGGCGCGGCGAGCCCGCACCGTGGGCAGGGAGGGGGTGGTGGTTCGCCACGACCTGCTCGCTGGTCACTTGGTGGCGGTGGTCGCGCTCGGCGCACCGGACGTCCCCGGCGAGCCGATCCAGTCCGGCTCGCCGGGACGTCCAGGTGTAGCGAGGTGTTGGGCTGCGAGGCCAGGCAGCGGAGGGACAGGTCCGTCGGGACGGGAGAGAACAGCTGCACAGGTCCTTCGGGGAGCTGCGGCAGTGCGGGCCCTGATCGTGCCAGGCACAGGACTCGCAGCCCGTGGATCAGAGGCTGCGGGAGATCCACGGCGGGGGTGGCCAGGCAGCGTGTGCGGTCTCGACGGAGGGCGATGCGGCCTCGACGGCCGCGCACTCGTCGCGTCCCCGGCGACGGTGCCTCGGGGGCTCCACTCGCCAGGTCCGCAGCACGGAGTGAAACAGCACCGTCGAGGGGGGGCAGGCTCGATGGTCAGGAGGTGGGGGCGCCTGCTCCGTGCTGTGAACGGCTGGTCTTGTGACCGACTCCGCGCGGGTGGACCGTCCGGGGGTCGACCGCCTCTCCGGGGGCGCCGGCGGCGTAGAGGCCGTCGGGGTCGAGGTCCCGGTCGTGGGGCAGGAGGAAGAAGACGCGGCGGCGGTAGAGGCCGCTGTCAGGGTCGGCCTCGGCGGCGTCATCGAGTTCCGCGTAGCCGACCATCCGCCCGTACCGGGCCCAGCGGGGCTTGTTGCGGCGGCGGCTGGTCTTGTCGATGGTCTGACGGACGTAGTCGAGGGGGTCGAGGGCTTCGAGCCATACGACGCTGGCCTCGTGGGAGAGATCGCCCTCTGCCAGTAGCGAACTCATGACCCGTGTCTCTCCTTCGATGTGTGCGTGCCAGGGGGCGTGGTCGTGGGGCGGCCCTTGTGTGCATGGTAGAGCGGTGGGGTGGCACTTCGGCAGTGCGCGCCCGGCGTTGTGGATCTCGATGCGGGTGGCGGGCTTGGTGGTGACGGCTGTGCGGGTACCGATCGCGTCGGAGGTGCCGGCTGGCCGGGTCCGGGTCTACTCGGCAAGGAGACCGATCCCTGGGTAGAACTTGCGACCGTTGCTCTTGATCATATCGGCGGGTGAAGCGAGTCCGAGTTCGAGGCGGACGCGGGTGGCGAAGGCGCGGGCGGTGGCGGGGCGCAGGCCTTCCTCGGTGTGGCACCAGGCCGCGTAGGCGGTGTAGAGCTGGCCCTGTTCGACGCGCAGGTCGGCGGGTTCGGGGGCGTCGCGGGTGCAGCGTTCGGTGAGGAAGCGTCCCATGTGGTCCTCGGTGACGGCGTAGGCGTCGGTGGCGACGCGGACGCGGTTGGGGCCGATGAGGGGGTCGGGGAGGCTGGCGCCCAGGTTTCGCTGGTCCTGGATGTGGCGGTAGCGGCGGGCGCCCTGGATGAGCCAGTGCAGGATGCCCGGGCCCTCGTCTCGGACGAGTTCGAGGGCGAGGTTGTCGATCTTGCGGGCGTCGGGGACGGTCCGTTCGAAGGGGATGAGGCGGATACGGCGCCAGAAGGCCATGCCGCCGGTGCTGACCTCGGGGCGGTGGTTGCCCAGGAGCCAGAGGTGGTGGGTGGGCGTGAAGGAGAAGAAGTCCTGCCGCATGCGGCGGGCCTTGAGCTTGTCGCCGCCGGTGAGGAGCTTGACGCGGGCCTCGTCGAAGCGGTCGCTCGGCTTGAGCTCGCTGCACACGACGATGCGTCGGCCGTGGAGTTCGGTGAGTTCGGTGGAGTGCTCGGCGAAGGCTCCGCGGTCCATGAGGAATCCCGGTGGGGCCGCGTCGGCGTAGTCTCCGAGGATCTGGATCATTGTGTCGAGCAGGACGCTCTTGCCGTTCTTGCCGAGCCCGTAGAGGAACGGCAGGACCTGGCCGCCGACATCGCCGGTGATGGAGTAGCCCAGCATGATGTGCAGGAAGTCGATCATCTGGCGGCCGTCGGCGTCGTCACCGAACGTGTCGGTGAGGAACCGCTCCCACCGGGGGGTGGGCATGTCGCACGGGCCGACGGTGGTGGCGCGGGAGTGGCTGCCGTTGGAGGGGTCCGGCTTGTGAAGCTCGCCGGTGCGCAGGTCGACGACGCCTTCCGGGGTGCAGAGGGCGTACGGGTCACCGTCGAGGTCGTCAGCGGCGAGTGAAAGGTCGGGTGATGCCTTGGCCTGCTCGAGCAGGGCCTTCATTCCGGCGGTGGACATGGTGCGCTTGCGGTGGAGGTAGATCTCGCGGTCGCTGGCGAAGCCGTCCGGGTCGCTGTCGGGCATCTGCTCGGCCATCTCGCCCGCGGCCCACAGCGCTGCCTTCTCCCCGCCCGCGCGCTTCCACCGGTACTGGTCCCACCGGTACCAGCCCAGGCCGTCGACGTGCCGGAACTCATCCCCGTGCAGGCGGATGAACAGCTTGGCGTTGCCACGGTCTGTGAGCATCATCGGGAGCTGCCCGTGGCCGTCCGTTCCCGGGCGCGCCGGCCCCGGCCGCTGGCTGCTCTTCTGCGCGGGAAGCGGGGCCGACGCGAGTTGCTCCTCGAACTCGATCATCTGCTGGGCCGCGGCGACCGGGTCGAAGCCGCTGGTGCTCTCGGCGGCACTCATGGGCGTCCTTTGAGGTGGAGCGGGCGGCGTGCGCCAGCCGCGAGGGCGTCGGCGATGATGTGGTCGTTCCGGGCGCGCTGGCCGGGTCTGGCCTCGTGCGCGGCGGCGTCCAGCAGGGAGAGGACGTCGTGCTCGCGCAGGTGCCCTGCCGCGACGAGGCCTCCTGCGGTGAACGCGGCCCGGTTGAGCTTCTCGGTGAAGCTGGCGCCCTGCTGCACCGCGGCGCAGGCCCGGACCTGGTCCAGGAGCGGGGCCAGGGTCCGGCCTGCGGCCGTGGGACTTCGGCGGTGCTTTGGAACGGGGAGCTCGGGCGCCGGCTCGGTGGCGGCCTGGTGGCCGGTGCGCTTCAGTTCTGCGGCGAGCCAGGTCGGCAGGGGCGCTGGCTGTCGGACATCGTCGACGGGCAGGTAGGTACCGTGCGGGGTGCGGGTGAGCGGCGCGACGATGTACCCGCCGTGGGCGCGGACGTCGTTCTGCCAGGCGAGGGCCACCTTGGTGCTGGAGCCGGTGGAGGAGCGGAACTCCTCGTTCGTGCGGTACCAGATGTGCAGGCCCCCGGAGGGCGTTCTCACTCGCAGGGTGGACGTGTCGGTGCAGGGGTTGGGCTGGCCCCGGTAGGCGGCGAGCAGTGCGAGCGTGTCGAACCCGGACGTGAGGCCGTTGAGGTCCACCTTGTCGTGGATGCGGATTCCCGGCAGGAGGCGGTCACGCGCGGGGACTTGATCGCTGTGCGCGTCGACATCGATGACGAGGAGGCCGGCAGGCCCGCAGGACACGCCGACACCGAAGCCATGGTCGGTGCCCCACCACGCGTCGAGGCGCTCGGAATCGGTGGTCGCCGCGTGGAAGCCGTGGCACCAGCGGCCGGCCGGAAGGCAGCTGCAAGCGTGCGGGTCATGTCGTTGGTCCCTGCAGTCCGCGCAGTTCGCGGCCGGCGTCTTGCGGCCGGCCGCGAGGGGGTGCACGGGCCAGCCCTGGGCGGCGCACCAGCGGGCGACGTCGTACGGGCGTACCTGTCCCGAGGTCAGCGGTGACCTGGTGTCGGCGGGGCGCGGCACGGTGGTGTCCTCGAGAGCGGTGTCGGCGGTCCGGTAGGGACCGAAGGGACTGGGTTTTCGATTTGTTCTCGGCGAGCCTAGCTGGGCGGGCGCTGTGGCCGGACCGCAGCCGGTTGTCCACTTTGCGAGTGACCGAAGGGACTGAACCTCGGAACTCTATCCCGGCAGGGGGGCGCGGGCGGGGATCTTCGCCGCTTGCTTCGGGATATCCAGAACTTGGTCCCTTCGGTCACTGACCGCGGCGCGTCCTGCGGGGTACGGGGGTGGGGGCGGCGAAGCGGTCACGCCTGGAGGCAGGGACGAGGGACTGAGGCGGCAATGGACCCTCGCGCTGGTCAGTCCCTGGACATCTTTGCAGGTCAGCGGCATTCGACTGCTGGATGCAGGGACTGGAGGGACCCAAATCCCGAGTTATGACGGGAACCGAGTATGGATCTTTTCGCGCGTACATGCACGCAAGACTCCCGCCCAGGTAGCTCATAACTGGGAAGTTTGGTCCCTTCAGTCCCTGCATCGGCCCTCACAACCCGTCTGACCTGGGAAAATACCAAGGGACTGAAAGACAGGGACTGTTCCGCCCCCAGGCCCTCGTCACCCCCCACGACCCCTCCGCCCCCTGAAGCCCCCCTTCCAGCCGGCCTCGCCGACAAGCTCCCCAGTCCCTGACCTCAGCAGCAGTCCCTGCCCAGCTGAGGTCCCGCCGCCCGCCCCCAGCCAGACAGTCCCTGTCCCTCCAAGCAGCGCCTCCGACGCGAGCCAGCTGCCGACCGTCGAAAGGATCCGCACATTCGGTCCCTTCGGTCACTCCCCCACCCGCTCCCTCGGCAAGGCGACACCGTGACCGACCAGTCCTCTGTCTGCTCTCTGGCCGACCAGCAGTCACTTCAGTCCCTGACGTGGCCCGCCCTGCCGGGCCCTCCCCTCTCCCCGACCAGGAGGAAGCTGCGATTGCAGACGCAGCGCATGCCCTGCCGAGGACTCACTACCCCCGTCGGCCGCTTCCAGGTACCACTCCAGGGCCTGCTCGGGCCTCCCGGCCTCCCGAAGAAGATCGGCCATCTCCCGCACAGCCCGCTGGTCGTAAGCCTTCACGCGCTGCCGAAGCCAGGCGATGGCCGCCTCCAGGCCCCGGTACTTCCACAGCAGCCACGCCGCCTCCCGGTGCGCATGCCGTTCCCCCACGCCGGCAGCCTGCGTGAACGCGGCGACGGCACTGTCCACCAGCTCCAGGTCGACGCCCTGCGCACTCGCGTCGCACTGGCCCCGCAAGATCAACCCGATCTGCATGAACGCCGTCCGGTCCCCCAGCTCGGCCGCCCGCCGGTACCACCGCAGCGCGTCGTCACCGCGATCGGTCATCCGATACAGCGCCGCCGCCCGCCGGATCGCCGCCAGGTCCGGCTTCGCCGCCGCCTGCAGGTAGATCGCCAGCGCTTCCTCCTGCCGTCCCTCCGTCGCCAGCAGGTCCGCCAGCGGCAGCACACTCAGGTCATCCCCCTTCAGGGCCGCCGCTCGGTACATGAAGACCGCCTCGTCGTCGCGCCCGAGCCCCTGCAGGCGCTCGGCGGCCTCCCGCCAGGCCTCCAGGTCCCCGGCCGACCCGGCGTCCGCGTAGAACCTCAGGGCCCTGGTGGTATCCCCCGACTCCCACAGCAGGTGCGCGGCCTCCCGCAACGCGATCGCGCTGCCCTCCGCGGACCGGGCCCGCAGCCACCCCACCGCCTCCTCGGTCCGGCCGTTGCGCCGCATGAGCGAGGCCACCGCCCGAAGCGCGTCCTCGGTGCCGCTGGCCACGGCCGCCCGCTGGTAGACCGCGATCGCCTCGTCGTCCCGGCCCTCGCGCAGGAGCCGTCGCGCGGCCGCGACCGCGGCGACGTCGTCCCCGGCCTCCGCGAGGGTCCGCAGCCAATCGACCGCCTCGTTCGGTGCGCCGCTCTGGCTCAGCAGCGTGGCCGCCGGTTCGAGGGCCTGTGTGTCACCCGCCTCGGCGGCCCGCTGGTACCAGGTGGCGGCCTCCTCCAGCCGCCCCGACTGCTGCAGGAGCGCCCCGCCCATCACCAGCGTGTCCGTGTCGCCCTGTTCGACGGCCGTGTGGAACGTCTGCACCTTCAGCAGCGGGTCGGTGTCGCGGCTCGTAGACAGGAACCGGGGCACCAGACCGCGGGCGTTGGCCTCCGCGAGGGCGAGCCGCGGATCCCGGCCGGCCGCCTCTGCCAGCAGGGCCAGCTCGGCCCCGGTGAACCGTTCGCGGACGTCGACCGCCGAGTCCCTGATCAGGGTGCGCACCGCAGCGTCAGCCTCCGGAGTGGACCCGCCCGACCGCGTCAGCACGCTCGCCTTGGCCGCGACGGTACCGACCACCAGCACCGGCGCCCGGCGCGGATCGTGCAGCGCCTCCAGGATCTCGGCGTGGACCGTGCCGGCGACATGGCACAGGGCACGGTCCAGATACTGGTCGATACGATCGAGCCACACCACCGTACGGGGCCCGGCCTGGGACAGCGCCTCGACCACCAGCTCGCCCTTCGACGGATCCGCGGGGAACCAGAGACGCCAGTTCCCGGGCAGCGCCTGCAGGGCCTCCCAGCAACTGCGCGTCTTACCGGCTGCCCGTTCCCCGCGGGCGACGACCATCGCGCTGTGGCCCTCGACGGCCCGGTGCACGACCGCGCCGATGACCTGGTCGTGCTGACGCCGGATGTACGGCACCAGGACCGGCAGCTCCTCATCCGAGTCCGGCAGCGCGAAGGTCTCCCGGACCCCCAGGACCAGCGGATCCGCCTCGCTCACCGCGTGCCCGTACGGCCGGACCGCGGCCGCGCGGATCCACAGCTCCCTCGCCTGCCCACAGGCCACCACCGGGTCCACCCCCGCCAGACCGGCGAGAGCCACCGCCACCGCCACCGCGTCCGCCTGCCCCCCGGGATGGGACGACCGCAGCAACCTGCGCACACCGTCCCGCTTGGGAGCCGAGTCGAGCGAGTCGTCCAGCCGGACAGCGGCGGTGATGTCCGCCAACGACGGCACCCCGGCCTCCACGTACAACGTGTTCAACCAGTCCTTGAAGTCCTTCACCGGCCCCGGCCGAACCCAGTCCTGAGGCGGCGCCAGCCGGGGCCGACGTGCTCCCCGACCGCTCTCGGCCGCCGCCTTCACCGGCGCCGCCGCTCGTCCGGCTGGCACCGCGGCGCCAGCCGGCAGCACACCACGACCCCGTGACCGCCGCCCGGCCGCGACACGCATCCACAACTCCTCCCAGATGCCGGCCTCGTACCTCCCGGCAGGAGAACCGTCGAAGCCCGAGATCACCCGCATGAACACGCAGAACACCTGCAACGTGGGCACCTCACCAGGCCGCAGCGCATCCCCCAACGTGCTCCGCGACAGAGTCAGCCCCATGGCCTTCGCCCGTTCCTCGACTTTACGCAGCGACGGGCCGCCGCTCAGCGCCCGCGCAGCGCGCATCACCTCCCTGAGGTGGTGTACCTCCCCCAGTGACTCGGGCTCACGCCAGCGAACGCCGGCCTGTCCGCGCCCCGCCACCGCGGTGGCCGGCGTCCCGCGCCAGAGCCGTTCCGCCTTCCGCAGCTCCGACGCGGTGCCACCGCACGCACGGACGAAGGCCTGCACGACGTGCAGCTGCGGACGTCGCCGGCCGGACGCAGCCCGGGAGAGCGTCGACACGGAGACACGCGGCGACGTCTCGGCGGACATCTGCGCGTACGTCCTCCCGCTCCGCGTGCACAGGGCCTGCAGGTACTCGGCTAGATGCCCGGCGACCGCCCCTTCAGCGACCGCCCTCTTGGGCCTCCCCATCGCTCTCACTCACCCGCGCCGGCGTCCCGTGGCGGCGGCTTTCACCAGGCGCCTCACCAACTCGGCAGCCGTCACCACGGCAGCGCTCGACAACGCGATGATCGTCTCGACCGAGAGGCCCATCGCCGCCAGCACGACGAACACGGCCAGCACCGCCACCGCCAGGACGACAACGGCAGCGGACACAGGACCGCCACCGCTCTCTGCCCGGCCGCGCCTACGCGGTACGCCCATCAGAATCCCTCCCACCAGTACTGCAGCCCTCACAACAGGTTGGACCCGGAGGGGAGTTGCAGCCCCCTACCGACCCGTACGGACAAGTCTTGAACACTCGCAACCCTTCGGACGAACCGCTGGACAGCCGTCTCCACCGGATCTTGAAACAACCCCGGCCAGGCGCCTGGAATCTCCGCAGATCACAGAGATCCGGTGCCGCACCGGCCGATGACGAAGGGCTGCGCCTGTCCGGCCATCAACCCGGAGATCGCGCCACCCTTGAGTTTTTGCATGATTGTCCGGACATCAGTGCAAAAACGTCCCTTCCATCCGGACCATTCAGGCTGGTCACCGCGCCTCTTCCGGCGAACGTCGGCAACCGGATCGGCCCCCGCGTCCGGCCCGAGTCCATCGCGACTCGTCGCACCGCCCCGGAAGAGCCGACAGATTGGTATCTGCTCTCCCGGTCGCAGCCCACGAACAACCCGGGACCACGGCCGTGCACCGTTGCAGCGGAGCCGGCCCGCCGGCCGACAGGCCGGCCGCGGTGTGGGGGACACCGCAGGAGGTGTCCCCCACACCGCGGACACGCCGACAGTCGGCGGCCGCCTCCAGCAGCTCACGGAGTCCTCTCCGGCGCCGACGCGGCGAGCCGGCTCCAGTACCCACACCAGTTCCTCCACCACCAGTTCCTCCACGCCCTTGTTCACGGCCAGGTCCAACCTCGTTCCTCCGGTCCTTCGCCCCGGCCGAGATGGTCGAGGTGCTGCCGCGGGCGGCTACCGCTTCAGCCAGGCGTGGAGTGCCCGGTAGGCGGCTCCGCCAGCGGTGACGGTGAGGGCCACAGTCAGGCCTCCGAGAAATCCGAGGGCGCGGCGTAAAGGAGCCCGTTCACCGGGTCACCCCCACGCAGGCGGGGTTCAGCCGGAGCTCGGGATCTACGCCTGGGGTGCGGAGGGGTCGTCCCCGCACCTGCTGGCGATCGGGCGTGGCAGGATGCCGGTACTCCTTCGCAAGTCCTGCGGTGTGGAGGAAGTAGTCGTACCACTCGCCGTGCGCACTGGCTGGTCGACTCGGTGTCAGGACATCCGGACCGCGCGGTCGTACAGCGGGCAGACCCGCTCCGCAGGGTCTCACCACGACGTTGACCTCCTCCCCCGCGCCCGCAGGGATGGTCCCCCCGCGCAGTTCGGTCGGACCGGCCCCACCTTCTGCTCGCCGCGTCCGCATCAGCCGATGTGGGCGTTCGCGGAGGCCGAGGTGACCTTGTACTTGTACCGGTTCCCGATAACTTCCCATCCCCCCGCTCGGCTCCAGCGGCAGCGCCTACGATCTCGGTGTGACTGAACCCTCGAACTACGAGCTTGAAGCGTGGCGTGACATCCAGCGTTTCAAGGACCGCCCGCTGTCCCGGAGAATGGGCGAGGCCGGCGAACAACTGGCCGTCGGCGCAGCCAACCTTGGCAGGCACGCGGCTAAGAGGCTGGAAAGCCACCCACGGGCCCTCGCTGCGGTGACACGCGGGCAGGAGATCGTCGCCAAAGGTGCCCAGAAGGCGGGTACGGCCGCGCGCAGTGCCACCGACGCGCTGCCCGACTGGAGCGGCATGGTCGTCCAGTCCACCCAGCAGACGGTGGGGCGGTTGTCGCGTGCGGGGCTGACCCCCGCGCGGGTGGTGAAGCGGCATCAGAAGCGCGGCCACGAGGTGTCGTCGCTGGCCGACCTTCGCCGGCTCGATCTAGAGCAGATCGACGCGGTGCGGGGCCGCGCGGCGAGTTGGTACTACCCGGCTGCTGCAGCGCTATCGGGGGCGACAGCGGGGCTAATGATTTCGGGTGGGGAGATGGCCGTCGCAGCCTCCGCAGGAGTTGCGGCAGCGCCCTCGGGAGGCGTGATCGCGGGCGCCCTCGCTGGCGACGCGGCGATTGTCCTCGGATTGGCGTCCCGCGTGGTCGGCCATGTGTCGCTGTTCTATGGCTACGACCCCGAGTCGGCCGCTGAGAAGCTGTTCGGGATGTCCGTGGTCAACGCCGGCACAGCGGTGTCGGCCTCCGCAAAAGTCGCAGCGATGGGCGACATATCCCGGCTCACCCAGGCACTTGTACGAGGTAAGGCGTGGGATGTCCTGAGCGAGTCCGTGGTCACCAGGGTCTCTTCGGCGTTCGCTGCAGCATTCGGCATACGCCTTACGAAGAAAGGCCTCGGCAAGGTCGTTCCCGGAGTCGGAATTCTTGTGGGCAGCACCCTCAACTGGACCATGCTGGAGCGGATTGTCGACACCGCTGACATGGCCTACCGGCGCCGCTTTCTCATCGAGAAGTACCCGCATCTCGGCGACGAGGAGGCGACCGGTTCATTCCCCGACACCGCCGAGGACGGCGTGGACTCGGCTGACAGGCCGATCAGCGTCCTCGCTGAACTCGCCAAGGCAGGCGGACCCGACCTTCCCTGACGGTTATCTCCGCATGCGTGGGGATAACCCACCGTGCAGTTGGCGGCGAGAGCCACGCGCACTGCTCCCCGCGCCCGCGGGGGCTCTGCAACTGCGGGCCGCAGTAACCTCCCACAAGTGCTTCCTTCTCGCACCCGGAGCGAGGCAGCCGAATCGATCTGGCCGGACAGCAGGCTCTCATCCTCCCTACGCCCCCAGGGGGCCGGGCATCCGGTGGGGCAGTGAATCACGTGATGCGCTGTCCACCTCCCTCCGCCCGCGGGCTTCAGCTGGTGATGACTCGCCGGACCGGGGCCACCCCTGCGTCGTCTCCGCAGCCGCGGGAGCAGCTGAGTTGTCTCGCCGAAGCCTGCCCGAGGCGGTAGAGGTCGTTGGCCTCACCGGCGTCCCGGCGGTGGGTGCTCAGGATGTCGGTGGTGGTGTGACCTGGCAGACGATGACGAGGTCCAGGCGCGGGACCACGTAGTAGGCGAGCATGCCGCCGGCGACGTCGAGGTAGCGCATCGGTTCGCCACTGCCCTGGTAGGTGGCGCCGTCGAGGTAGAGCGCTTCCGCGGCGCGGACGAGTTCGCCAGCCCGCTGTTCGACGGCGGCGAGGAAGTCGGCTGGTGCTCCAGCGGTGACGTGCTGCTTGCTGGGGACGTACTCCCAGCTCCAGGTCACTCGTTCACCGCCGCGTAGGCGGCGCGATAGAGCTCGGCGACGGTGGTGGCGTGCTCGCGACACTCGGCAATGCTGGCGGCATGGTTCGCGAGGTAGTTTGCCCGGTGGTAGGCCTGCGCGGTGGCTGGGAAGCGTTCGATCTCGACGACGGCGGCCCAGTGGGTGACGAACGAGCGGATCGGCTGGACGCTGCCCGTGGCGATGGCCTCGGCCATCGCCCTTGTCTGCCCGTCGATCATCTCCGGGAGGCGGTCTGCAGCTACGACGGCTAGCGCGGCCTTGAGCGCGGCCGGACTCCGCTCGGGCCGCGGGATGAGCTCGACGCCGTCCTGGACAGGCTGACTCATGGCGGCACTCCTCTCCTCGGGTGCGAGGCTACCTCCTCTCCCTCGGCGTGTCGTCCAGCCGCATCCGGTCTTGAGGCGGCGCCTTCTCGCCTCTATGCGCCGGTGGAGGTCACGGCCACCGACTTTGCCGAAGTCCGCGCCCTTCACCAAAATTCCTTCTCCTGGAATTAAAAGCCGACGTAGCGACGAATCGACGCGAAGAGCGATGATACCAAAGTTCTCGTATCGAGAGCCTCGTCAATGGCGGCGTGTCGACGGACAAAACAGCCCTCTGAACCTCCCTACTAGAAGCTTTGGAGATCAGTTCGGAATATAGTATGCCCAGCTGGTTTTGTGAATTTATGGACGGCTTGCAATGTATATACTTTGCATTCCCGTGTGAGCGGGGGTCAGCCGCCTCTAGTTGGCAGGTTGGAGGGTTGTTGTGCCGACTTCCCCGCGTGAGCGGGGGTCAGCCGGCGCTTCACCCTGCGCTGGAGGACTGATGACGGTCCTCCAGCGCAGGCGGGGGTCAGCCGCGCGCCGCCGTCGGCACCGCGAGCGGGGGTCAGCCAGCCTCGTTCACCAGCCCGATCGACCCCTACCGGCCCTCCCCGCAGGCGGACCTCCCCACCACCGATCATGATCACGGGGTACTGAAAGGAACCAGCTGACGCAGTCGCGCTTGGGTTTCTGGGTCGGTGGAGTACAGGAGGGTTCCGGACATGCCGCGGGTGAGGAGGACCTTGTAGGTGTTGCGGACCAGGCGGAGGAAGGTGGTGGGGTCGGTGCGGCTGAGCGCGGGGTCCCTGCTGGCCCGAGGGTTGGGGATCCAGCGGTCCTGGCGCCAGACGAGGTCGTCTCCGAGGATGACGCCGTTCCAGTCGTACTCGAAGCCCTGGGCGGTGTAGATGCAGCCGACCTGGCCGAAGCCGTCGGGGTCGGTGGCCCACAGCCAGGACGGGGGGACGCCGTCGAGGCGGGACTCACCGCGCAGGTTCCACGGCTTGCGCCAGGAGCCGATCGTGATGTCGTCGACGAGACGGCCGCGGTGCGGGTCGCTCCATGGCCAGCAGAAGCCGGCCGTGATGCGAGCGGTGAGGTACTGCGCCTCCTTGGCCTCCAGGAGGTCTTCCATCTGCTGGGGAGAGTCGACCACTCGGACATGGAAGGTCCGCTCGTCGGCCCATTCGGTGGCGGGCTCGTCGATGAGCTGCAGAAGGCGCAGGACCCACTGTTCGTAGGCGCGGCTGCCGCCGTTGCGGAACTGTTCGTTGAGGTCGATGTGGCGTGGGCGCAGGCCTCGGGCGGCGGCGGCCTGGTCGATCGCGTTGCGGCTGCCCATCTCTTCGGGGCGTACGACTTGGTGGTCGTCCAGGAGGAAGACGGGGACGCGGGCGGCGTCGAGGAGTTCGTCGATCTGGCGTACCCCGCGGTGGCGCACGGAGTGGGCGCGGATGCGGTGGGCCTCGTCGCAGATCAGCGCGTCCAGTCCGTTCTTGGGGGCGTCGGCGAAGTTCATGAAGTAGCCGAAGAGCTTGCGGACGCGGGGGTCTTCGGTGCCGACGGCGTGGTGGAGGGTGCGGGTGAAGGACCTGGATCCGGTGGCGTGGACCACGGTGTGGCGGTCGTGGGCAAGGTGGCGCATCAGGTGCAGGGCGATGACGCTTTTGCCGGAGCCGGGGCCGCCGGTGACGATGAGGACTTCTTTGCTGTCCGCTTCGCGGGCCTTCTTCACCGCGCGGCGGACCAGGGAGACAGCGACCTGCTGTTGGTCGAGCAGCACGAACCGGTCGGCGTGCAGGATCTCTTCCGCGGTCGCGCGCAGCAGGGGGCGGCTGGGTGCCAGGGGGCTGTCGACGAGTTCGTCGGCGGCCGCGGTGCCGTGGGCGGGTGAGAGGCGCGACTGCAGAAAGGTGATCAGCTGATCGCGGGTGCTGTGCGTGAACAGGCGCCCGTGGCGGTCGGGTTCCAGGGCGAGGAGGTCGGCCACATCGGTGGTACTGGCGTTGTGGAGGTAGGCGACGCCGGCCACGGCGTCGGGTTCCGCGTCCAGGACGGTGGTGAAGTCCTGCAGGTACTGGCAGTAGCGCCGTACCTGGGCGACCGGATGCAGGAAGGCCCGGTTGTTGTTGCCGGCCCCTGGCAGGCAGAGGTCCTCGGCGTCGGGCAGAGCCCGGGCATGGGTCCACTGCTTGAGCTCGACGACGACGTAGGACGGCTGGGACGTTTGGGGGTGCCAGCCGGCCAGCACCACGTCGGCCCGCAGACTGGACAGGGCAAGCCGGTACTCGATCAGTACCTCGACATTCTGCAGCCCGGCCTCGTCGAGCACTCGGGCCAGAACGGGGAGACTGTTGCGCCAGGACCGTATCTCCCCGTCCTCGAGTCGGCCCAGTCGCGCCTGCCGGTGACACTGGGCCAGGTCGTCGGCCAACGTTTTCTGGTGACAGCGGTCGACGAACTCACGCGCGGGCATGCGTAGTAGCGGCATCGTCGTCTCCTCGGTCGAGTGCGTTTCATGAAGGAGCGCGGGTGGTCCCCCGCGCGGATTGCGCCAGGACACTCCACAGGCGGCGCCTCGCGGAGAGGTGGGTTGGTCCCGGCCCGGCTGTGCGCGCCGCAGCGGCCCCCAAGCGGTGGCCATCTGCGCGGCTTGGATCTGTTTCCCGCTCGGGGACCGCTACGGCAGCCCCCGCCTGCGCGGGAGGGCGAACACCTCCGCCCCGAGCCGGGCCGCGATGACGCTTACCGTCGTGCTGCCCGCCGTCACCACGGTTAGCACAGCATGTGTCGTCCTGCTCTGACGAGCGAAGGGTCGAGTTTCTGGCGGCAGACCCTGCAGAGCAACGGGTCCCGCTGTCGTGGTGCGGGTGGGCTGCTCCGGGTCGAACGCCACTGATCTTGCCCGCCGACAGCGCGGAGGCGGCCCTCCTGGGCAGCTGCTCCGCAGACCTCTTGGAGAGCCTGGTGAAGGGAGGCCCTGAGCGGCTCCGGCAGAACAAGGCCCGTCCGATCGAGTCCAAGGTCGTTGAGGCGAAGGTGATGCGGCTCGAGGACGTCCCCGGGGCACGGCGGATGGTGGCTCGCGTAGACGGACAGATCGT
The DNA here is from genome assembly GCF_042737525.1 of Kitasatospora sp. NPDC059973. NCBI lineage: Bacteria > Bacillati > Actinomycetota > Actinomycetes > Kitasatosporales > Streptomycetaceae > Kitasatospora > Kitasatospora sp. NPDC059973. Next base: position 42,666 of record NZ_JBHWUI010000010.1, read on the forward strand.
CCTGGTCCCACCATCGCACCGGACGGGGCTGGTGCGGCTTCCCGAACAGGGCACCGACCATACCGGTGAACACGTCGAGCGACCAGATCGGCACGGCCTTCTCGAGAAGCGCTCGCGGTACGGGCGTTCCCGGTCGCCAGAACCAGATGTCGCGGGCGCCGGCTGTCCGGTGGCTCCGGTGACGGTCCCGCCAGGCGAGGTCGGTCAGGACCGTGCGCGGGAGTTCGACGGCAACGGCGGTGCCGTCCGTCAGGCGCACGGTGACGTCCGCCCGCGGGCTGTCGCCGGAGTTCCAGAGTTCGGCACGTACCGAGTGAACAGTGTGCCGGCTTCGGGCCCACCGGGTCAGAAGGTGCTTCGCCGAGACCTGCCACACCAGCTCGCGGTGATGACCCCCCTCCGGCCCGGTGTCCGCGGGATGGACGAAATGACCGGCGCCCCGCCCTGCGAGGCTGTGACCCACCCGTAGCGGGACCCTGGTGCCGACCGGGGCGTCGACCCCGTGGAAGCAGAAGAAGCACACCAGCGACTCCGCCCGGCCGGCGCCCATCGCACGCCATGCCTCCAGCGGCCGATCCGTCACGTGCACCTCCCGCCAGCTGTCGAGGTCGAAGCCGATGACCTGCGGATCGTCCTGCATCTGAACCTCCCTGTCGCCTCGTGGTCCCCGCAGCGAGGGCCGGCACCCGTCCGGGCGCCCGCCCGATGGCCGGTGCCAAGGGCGTTGCCGGCACCGCACCGCCCGCGCGGTGGCACCGTCACGTTCCGGCCTCCCGCGAATTCACCGGCCGCCCTGCGGGCACGGAACACCCGGGCCCGGCACGACGGCAACTACACGGGTGTTCCCGCCTTGAACGTGTGGGCGCGGTGCCAGCGGAAATGGGGCTCGCGGTCCGCGGTCCACCACGGCACCGCCCGCCCGGCGAGCTGCTCGACATGCTCATGGAGGGCGGGCACAGTGTGCGCGAGAGGGCTGACCTGGAGGACGCCGCCCGCGACGACGGTGACGTAACCGCGCTCGTAGAGGCTGTCGCACCCGAGGCTGCAGGCGAGCATGGCGATGTTCGCGAAGTCCCGCTTCTCCTCGTCGGTGCACACAGCACGCTTCTTTATGTGCGCGGCGACCAGCAACGCCGCCGGCAGGACGCGCCCGCACAGGGCGCACTGCCCGGTGTGGCCGGGCAGCAGGTGGCGCTTGAGAGCGGCCTGCTCACCGCGGTACGCGCGCAGCGCGGTGCGCTCCAGTTCGCCGTCGAAGCCGACGGCGGCCGCCGCTTCCGCCTGCGGGTCCGGGGCCGGAGCGCTGCTGGTGTCGGCGGTGGAGGGTTCGAGGCTGAGGTAGGTCTGGAGGGCCTCGCTGTCGCTGTGGTCGAGGATGTAGATGCCCTGGATGTTGCGGTTGGGCTTCCACGAGAGCAACTGGCGGATTTCCTCGACGGTGATGTCCAGGCCCTGGGTGCCGGAGAGGGCGTACATGTACTCCCAGGTCTGGTCGTTGTGGTTGCGCCCCCAGAGGCGCTCGGCGAGCTTCTCGTCGCGCCACAGCAGCGCGATCGTGCCGGCGAAGTAGATCTTCTTGTCCCCGCTGAAGAGCGCGAAGTCCCCCGCGCTCATCTTCTGGACCTTGGAGACGTTCACGTTCTTCTTGCCCGGCACGACACCCCACATCCGGGCCGTCCCCTCCGGAAACAGCTGCCCCAGGCGGTCGCGGACGTCGGGAGCGAGGAGGTCCGCGTGGTCGGCGAAGGTCACCGGGGAGGCGATGGTGTCGAGGTAGTGCTGGTTGACGTCCTTGTCCGACCTGGCGGCCGGTTGCAGCACGATGCGCATGTGGTGGTCATCCCCCCAGTTCCGTGTACTTGTCGGCGCGTCCGTAAGCGAGGTGGACCGGGTACTTCGCACGGTTGGCCGCGATCTTCTCGGTGAGCGCCTGCTCGAGGTCGATACCGAGGACGTCCGCCAGCCTCAGCAGGTAGGCGAACACGTCCGCGACTTCCTTCCGGACCCGCTGACCACGCTCCGGATCATTCATGACCACGGACGACTGCTTCGGCGTCAGCCACTGGAACAGCTCCAGCAGTTCTCCCGCCTCCCCGCCGAGGGCCATCGCCAGGTTCTTCGGCGTATGGAACTGCTCCCAGTCCCGTTCGGCCGCGAACGCGGCCAGCTCCCGCTGCAGTGAGCCGATCGTCATGGGGATGATCTATAGCAGCCGCCTCCGACAGTACGCCAACGGCCCGCACCCGCCCGCGGTAGCGGACCGTCACATACGGCTGCCACAGATCGTCCCCACGTATCGGTTCGAAGGAATCGTCGACGAAGCGGCCGCCGCCGTCGCCCGCCCCGGCTTCTTCCCGGCATGCGAGCAGCGCTTCACCTCCCTGTACGAACACCACCCGGCGAACAGGAAGCACGCAGCTGGCGGCGGAGTTGCCGTCCACGATGAGCACGGGTGTCCTTGGCGAACCGCTTGGGGGCTGGAGCGAGACGCCACCGGCCCCGGGAACGGGGCCGGTGGCGTGCTCGATCGGTAGACCGGCCACTTCACCGCCCGGCCAACTGGGCCCTGCATGGGGCGCAGGCGTGGATGCCGTTGTCGCCGTAGCGGTTGATCGGGGCTCCGCAGCCGGCGCACGGTCCGATCTGCCAGGGCTGGCAGCCGTGTGCGAAGGCGGCGTCGAGGCGCTCGGCCTGGGTAGCGGCGAGTCGGCGGTCCTGGCGGGGTACGGTGAACAGCCGTCTGGGGACGTCGTCGAAGGTGTGCAGGCCGGTGCCGGCGGAGTTGCCGCGTCGCGGGCGGGGGTCGTTGAAGGTGAAGGTTTCCTCGCCGTAGCGGCAGGTGGCGTCGAGCTCTTGGTGGGTGTAGGTGATGTCGGCGTCCCGGGCCTGGGGTTCGGCGGGAGCGTCTTCGTCCTTGTCGGGGCCGAACATGTCGTGCCAGCTGTCGCGATCCGCGGCGGGGACCCACATCCGGGAGACGTGGCGCGGGTCGCGCTGACTTGGGATCCGCATGGGGACGAAGTCTCCGCTGGCGCTGTCGACGACGAGCCGGTCGACCTCGGTGGGCGGCTTCGCGGGCAGGCACAGGGCGGGCAGGAACCACTCGGCGTGGAACCGGCCGCAGGCGCTGCCGTTCTCGGGGCAGGGCCGGAGGCTGCTCGGCAGGCACTTCCACTGCTGCAGGTGACGGACGCCGGCGCGGACCACCATCGCGAGTGGGGAGGCGATCTCCTTCCAGCTGAAGTCGTCGACGCGGGCCCACGGCGCGCGTTCGATCACCGCCGAGCGGTCGGTGTTGGTCACCCACAGCGGGACGATGCCGTGTTCGGCGGCCGTGCGGGAGCGGCGGCGGACGGTGTCGGCGCTGATCGGCGAGTACTGGGCCTCCCAGCCGATCCTGCGGCCTCCGTCACCGGTGACGAGGACGTCGGTGCGGATCCGGCCGTCGCTCGCGCGGGCCTCGACCTGCGCGTCGAGGCCGTGGCGTTCGGCGGCGCGCGCGATCCGTTCCTTCATCGCCTTGTGCTTCGCGCTCTCCTCCGCGGTGGGGGTGTGGCGCACAGGCAGGTGGGCGGCCACCCAGGTGGTGTGGCCGCCGACTGTCCTTCGGCGGATCGTCATCCAGGGGGAGCGGCCGTCCTCCTCGGCCTGGCAGGCTCCTTCGCGGTGGTGTTCCAGACATTCCAGGAGTTCCCGCTCGCGCCGGTCGATCGGTGCGGTGATCTCTTCGAGGAGGCCGGGACGGTTCGGATGGTCGAGGTCGGGCAGGGTCAGGTTGATCTCGATGCCGTACCCGGTGTGAAAAACGCCGTTCGCCATCTTCGGAGAATAGAAACGAAATCTGGCAATTTAAACACCGCTGCGAATGTTTGGAATCGTCGAAGGTATTCTCGAACAACAGGCGCCCCACTATCAACAATCCCGCGAATGCGTTCGATAACTGCCATGGCCGCCTGTCCGCCGCCCACCGGACGGAACCGGCCACAAGCAGCCGACCGGCCCCCGTTCGTCCGTCCTCCCCGCGCAGGCGGGGATGGTCGCTCCAGCTGGTTGACCTCTGGACGCTCAGTGGGGCCCAGCCAAGGGACGTGTAAAAGGGGCCATGACGTGATCTTGGAAGTGTCGGTCGGCCTGTAGCGTCCCTGCCCCGACGCCCCGTGGGGTGGCTACCATCTGCTTATGGTCGATCACGAGACGGCGTTCCAGTCCCTGGACGGTACCGCGTTGTTCGGCACCGTCTGCGCGGCGGAGGCGCCGGGCGGGATGGCGGTGCTGGTCCACGGGTCGGGGGTGACCCGGGAGGAGGGCGGCTTCTTCACGCGCCTGGCCGCCGGGCTGGCCGCCTCCGGGGTGACCAGTCTGCGGTTCGACCTGCGGGCGCACGGGGCCAGTGGCGGGCGGGAGGCCGAGCTGACGATCGCCTCGGTGACCAACGACATCCGCGCGGCCGGCGACCACCTGCGCGAGCGGACCGGCCAGCAGGGTCCGGTGCACATGATCGCCGCCTCGTTCTCGGGTGGTGCCGCCGCACTGCACGCCGCCCACCGGCCGGGCGACGTCGACAAGCTGGTACTGCTGAACCCGCGGCTGGACTACAAGGAGCGGTACGTCACCTCCCGGCCGGGCTGGTCGCACGACTACCTGGCCGGGGACATGGCGGTCCGGTTGGAGGAGCAGGGTTTTACCGAGAAGTCGCCGTTCGAGCTGAACCGGGCCCTGCTGAACGAGGTCTTCTACCTGGACACCCCGGCGATCCTGGCTGCGGTCCGGTCGCCGGTGCTGATGGTGCACGGCACCGCGGACACCTTCGTGCCCATCGAGTCGTCCCGCTGGCACCGGCCGATGTTCGGCGGGCGGGTGGAGCTGGTGGAACTGGACGGCGCCCAGCACGGCTTCGCCGTCCACGACGATCCGCAGTACCTCCACCCGAAGTCGCAGGCGTGGCAGCGCGAGGTCATCGAGAAGGTGAGCACCTTCCTGGCCGGTTAGGCCACCGCCGGCTCGTCGAGCCGTTGGCGGAACTCGGCTACGGCCGGGCCCTCGGCGTACGGCGCGAGGTGGTCGGCGGTGCGGTGCAGCTCGGTGAGGGCCTGCCCGAAGCGGGCGTCGGCGGCGAGTGCCAGAGCCTGGAGCGCGGCCGTGGCGGCCTCGTCCGGTTCACCGGCTGCCACCAGGGCGCCGGAGTACTGGGCGATGAAGAACGCGCGGTCGCGCGGCGCGAACTCCCCGGTGACCAGGTGCTGGCGGAACAGGCCGACCGCACGGTGGCTCTGCCCGGCCTCCCGGTAGCAGATCGCGCTCTGCACCATCAGGCGCTCTGATCCAGACCGGCAACGGGCTGCGCGTCCAGGGCGGCAACGTTGACGTGGGCTACGGCCTTGTGAAGGACAGCAGCAGTTGGACGCCGATCACGTTCAAGCGCGGTTGCTCGCAGCTTGGCGGCTGGCAGTCCGCCACGGTGAAGAAGCGGCCCGACGGGATGGTTGCCCTGCGCGGCATCGTGTTCGGTTCCGGTGGGCGTAACCGACAACGTGATCGGCATCGACGACCCCAACCTCCGCCCGAAGGCTGGCGAAGTCTTCCCCCGTCGCCCCCCAAACAACGTTGGCGCCAATCTGTACGTCCAGCCCAACGGCGCCCTGGAAATGGAACACCATCGGCCCGCTCGGCGGCTGGCTGTCTTTCGGCAGCGTGGAGTGGAGCAGCGTCAACTGATCCGCTTCGCGCACAAGGCACGCGGCATGCTCCCGAAGCTGCGAGGTGCACGCGTAGTGGTTTCGCCCGCGGAGCGCGTTCGGTTCCGCCTACTCTGTTGAGGGGGTTGGCTGTTGACGGTTGTGCCGCAGCGACCGCTGGTCGTGTCCGTGCTGCGGTAGCGGGTGCTTCGGGAAGCAACAGAACAGGGGAATCGTGATGGGTGTTGGACGAGCGGGAACAGTCCTGCTGGCACTCGGTGGGGTTCTGGTGGCAGCAGGCGGGGTCACTGCGGTGGCTCTTGCGAGGGACACGGGAGGAGTGGCGGTCCAGGAGAACGTTCCTCTCTCTCCGGAGATGCAGAGGTACGTTGATAACCCAAAGGCGTTCGAGGAATACCTGCGGTCGCATCCGCCTCAGCCACTGATGGGCGAGGTCTCTACAGGCAGGTAGAACACTGAGGCGGGGCTGCGCTGTGTGAGCGCGCAGCCCCGCTGGTGTTCTGCGCGGGTGTCAGTGTGAGTTGAGCCAGTTGATCACGCCGGTGGCGTTTCCTCCGTGATTGGAGGAGTACAGGTAGTTGTCCGTCCAGTTGTTGTTCGCGTCTACCATGCGGTGGCTATTGGCGCCGACGATCTGGCTGTTTCCGCCGAAGTTGATGACGATAGGGCCGCCACTCGCGCCATGGCCCATGTCGCAAGTGAGCCTTAGACGATCGTCAAAGGGGTTCCAGTTTCCTGCGTCGACGGCGTTTCCTTGGCAGTACATGGCCTTCGCTGCGTCGTGGAAGTCCGAGTCGGGCCGACCGTATCCGTTCGCGGGGTAGCCGAGAGAGGTGACGCCGCCGATGTCGGCGGCACCGTTGAAGCGGTACCCGTAGGCGCCGAGCCAGTCCTGCAAGTTCCCGTAGTCGGAGTGCGCATTGACGATCCCGCCGCCGATGTCCCCCCAGAGCCAGTCAGTGTCGTCGGCCCAGGAGGAGGAGACGATGATGGAACGCAGGGGCCAGTATCCCCACGGAGCGGTTTCGTCGTATCCCGGAGCGAAGAGGAAGTTGGAATAGAATCCTCCGCCCTTCCCACTGTGCAGGCAGTGGCCGGCGGTCCAGATTGAGTTCTTGTTACTGGCGACGATGCCAGCAGCAGTGCATGACCCGAGCCTGTCGCTGCCGACGAGGAAGAAGAGTCGGCCAGTGATGTTGATGTCGGGGCCGAGGGGCGAGGCTAGGTCGGAGCGCGAGAGGTCCGTGACCCGGGCTGCGGATGCGAGCGGCGAAGTCTGAGTTCTCTTCGTGTGGGTCCTGAGCGGTGCGACGGCGCTTGCTGCAGCCGTTGCGGCGCCCTGTGGGTTCTTCGTACCGCGTTGCGTCGCCTTCTCGTGTGCCTTGATCGCGGCCTGCTCGGTCACTGCTGGGGCCGGCAGGGGGTTCGCCGATGCTTGGCTGATCCGTTCGGGTGTCCAGAAGTTGAGGACGGTCTGGTCGGACACGGGCGAAGTCCAGGAGGTGACATCGTCTGCAGTGCTAACTACGGCGGTCGACGGTTGAGGAGCAGCCTGGGCAAGACTTGCTCCGGCCAACGACATAGCAAGGACGGTGGCCGCCACGAAGGCACGGCGGATTAACAACTGAAACTCCACTCTCTGTAGAAAGTCTCCAAAGTGCCGTGCGTCCACGGCGCAGTTCAGACCGTAGTAGCGGCCCCTTGATCAAATTGCAACGGAGCTCGCCTTGGCTAGATGGATAGCCGATGTGTCTGAAATCCGCCGGGGGTAGCTATGCATAGAGGCGGGCCTTTGGCTTCTAAGGCCACTTAGCGGTGATCCGGTTGATGTGAGGAATGTGGACAAATCTCGCCCAAATGTCGGATGCATCCAGCCGATTGCACGCGAAGTCGCCGGGCTGGGGTACTGCTTTACCCGGGGACGTCCATTCTGGGGAGGTATGTGCCCTCGTGGCACGGATCGACGAGTGGCCAGGCGTCTCGGCGCCGGCCGCGAGGAATCCCACATGGGCCTGGGGTGCAGGCGTGGAAGTCCGTAGCACAGGAAGCGGCGCGGGGAACGCCCTTTCGGAGTTGCAGTGAGCGCCGACGTTGTGGCAGCTCCAGCGCGCCATCCTCCAGATTCGCGAGGCCAGCGCGACGGCATCGCCGGGCTCCGCGAGAACCTGCGCGCTGACCTCCAGGTCCTGGCCGGCCGGATCGAGCAGGCCGTCGACCAAGGATGTCTGCGTCGCGCATCAGCGCCTGACCGAGCAGCGGCTCGCTGTCCTCGAACGTGATCTCGCAGCCGAGGTCCGGGCCCGGCCAGCAGCCGAGGACTCAGCGGCCGCCGCGAGGCGGTGGCTCCTCGGCGCGTTCGCGGCCCCCTGGTCGTCGCGGCGCTGCAGCTGTGGATGCTGTCGAAGGGCGGCCACCCGTGAACTGCGGCCCGCCCCAGGCCGTAAGCCCGGGCAAGCCGACTCGACGGCCGCCCCGGCCCGCAGGCGCGGGCCGGGGCGGGCCGGCGAACGGTCAGCTCGGGGTTCGCTCGACGCCACCCGTCCAGTCGTCGTCGAAGACGGTCAGGCTTGTCACGGCGAACTTGATCAAGTGTCCGGACCGGTTCAACCTGCTCTTCTCCAACTGGATCACCTCACCGCGAACCACCCGGACCCGTCGCGCGCCTCCGCCAGGCAGACGGCCCCGACCCGGGCGACATCGCCCGGCGCGCGGGCCTCAACCAGACGGGCGATCAGGTCGTCAGACTGCGGAGAATTCTCCCCGCGCATGATGCCGCACGAAGATCCACCAGCCAGGACCAGGCGGCGGGACCATCCCCGCAGGCGCGGGGAGGACCGCCGCATGTGTGGATCTGGGGGGCCTACGTACGGCTGACCCCCGCGCCTGCGGGGAGGACTTCGAGACCGGCAGCTGGTTCTCCCTGCACCACGGCTGACCCCCGCGCCTGCGGGGAGGACCGCTTGGGCCACCATGTCGTCGACGGTGTCGCCGGCTGACCCCCGCGCCTGCGGGGAGGACGGCGGCCGGCCGTTCTCGTAGTTACTGATCGACGGCTGACCCCCGCGCCTGCGGGGAGGACCGGCTGGACGGAGGGCTGACGCCGCCC
>NZ_JBHWUI010000010.1:51565-71119 GCF_042737525.1 Kitasatospora sp. NPDC059973
CCGCCACCGGCTGACCCCCGCGCCTGCGGGGAGGACCGGCTGGACGGAGGGCTGACGCCGCCCGCCACCGGCTGACCCCCGCGCCTGCGGGGAGGACCGGCTGGACGGAGGGCTGACGCCGCCCGCCACCGGCTGACCCCCGCGCCTGCGGGGAGGACGTAAACCCGCAGGCCACGCGTTTACCGTTTACCGGCTGACCCCCGCGCCTGCGGGGAGGACGCGTGCAGGTGTCGGGCCTGACCCTTGACCTGCGGCTGACCCCCGCGCCTGCGGGGAGGACGCGACCATCAGCACCGGGCCGGCCGACCGCGACGGCTGACCCCCGCGCCTGCGGGGAGGACGCCCTGGCCGCCGACCGCACCGGCGCCCAACGCGGCTGACCCCCGCGCCTGCGGGGAGGACGGGCACGGGTGTGGTGTCGGTCATGCATCCACCGGCTGACCCCCGCGCCTGCGGGGAGGACTCGGAGACCGTCCAGTCGGTCATCTCGCCCCGCGGCTGACCCCCGCGCCTGCGGGGAGGACGACGTCCTGCTGCTCGTCGACAAGCACCGCGGCGGCTGACCCCCGCAGGCGCGGGGAGGACCACGTCCGCGATGCCGTCGAGCGGGGCGAGGACGGCTGACCCCCGCAGGCGCGGGGAGGAAGAGTCGAAGTGCACCCCGGTGTCGTCCAGGCGCGGCTGACCCCCGCAGGCGCGGGGAGGACGTCGGGGCGCGCCGGGGGTGGGTTATGGGGGATGGCTGACCCCCGCAGGCGCGGGGAGGACAGGACAGTGAGTCGGCGATGCGGGGCAGCATGGCGACGGTGGGCGCGGCGAGTCTGCGGCGCCCACCGTTGGGGTCGCGTTGTCGTGGTGTCACTGGTTTCCCCGGTCGGGCGCGATGCTGAGCAGGCCGCAGCCGTAGGCCTTGCCCTTGCCGATGCCGTCGCCGAGGCGGGAGCGGAGGAGGTCGGCATTGTCGATGACGGCGGAGCCCTCGAACATGACGCGGTCGTGCTTGATGTGGCGCTGGTCGCTGCGGCGGGCTCCCCGGGCTGCGTCAAGGGGGGTGGAGTGCAGGGTTTGCACGCGAAGGCCGGCGGTTTCGGCCTGGCGGGTCCACCAGTCGTCGGCGGCGGCTCCGCGCAGGGGGACGACGGGGCTGAGTCCGTAGAGCTCGCGGCTTGTGCGGCCGGGTTTGCGGATGGGGTTGGCGGCGATGCGGTAGCGCACGGTCAGGCCTGGCCGGAGGGCGTCGATCAGTGGGGCCAGGGATTTGGTCGCGGCATGGCCGTAGTCGGCGGGCAGCCGGGCGACGTCGGGGGGCTGGTTGCTCTGCAGCAGGATCTGCTGGCCTTCGGGCGTGGTTTCGCTGCGGAAGAGGACGCCGAGTTCGCGTCGGGCCTCGGTGGTGGCGATGTCGTCGGGGAAGAGCGACATGACGCGGTGATGCAGGTCGACGGCGTTGGCGGCGTCGCGGCGGGCGTCGCGGCTTCGCTGGTCGGGGATGATGCGGGTCAGCCACAGGCTCATGCGAGGGCGCTTTCGGGGCGGTCGGTGTGCTGGTCCAGGTAGTCGCCGAGTGCGGCGAGGTAGGCGGTGCCGAGTCCGGCGCACTGCTCTGCGGGCAGAGTGAGGGTGCGCTGGTAGCGGGGGCGGGCTCGGTAGGAGCGGTGGCGGGGGTGGAAGGTCGACGGTTCGTCGGTCACCTGCCCGGCCGGGTGCGTGCCGTCGTCGCCGTTGTGGGCGGTGGCCTGGCCGAGGGCGGTCAGCGGGCGGTCGCTGTGGAAGGCCACGTCGACACTCCGGTCGGCTCCCGGCCGTCGTCGGGCGAGCGGGAGGTGGACCAGGTGGTGGAGGGCGTCGTCGACGTGGCCGAGGAGCAGGGGGCCTTCGGGTGGGCAGGAGCGGCGGCCGAGGAATGGCGGCCAGCGCGGCTCTTCGAGGGCGTGGGCGCATTCGGCCAGTACGGCGGGGTCGCCGGTGACGGCAGCCGTGAACGCGGCGTCGGCCAGGTAGTGGCGGTGGGAGAGCAGGGTGGCGGCCGCTCCGGAGCGTTTCTTGCCGTCGGCGGTGGTGACGGTCGCTGCGGAGGGCAGGCCACCGCCGACGGTGTGCAGGTCGCGCAGCAGTACCCCGGGGCGGTCCGCGCGCACGGTGAGCGAGAGTGTGGCCAGGTCGCCGATGTCGGCGTCGCGCGGCCGGCCCAGGGCGGAGGCGAGCAGGCCGATGACGCCGGAGCGGGTGGGGAACGGAGCGGTGTCTCGCTCGTTGAACTGGCTCCGCTCACCCCAGGACTGCAGCGGTGCGGCCAGGTGCAGCAGGAGGCCCTGGTCCTCACCGGCGGTGCGGGGAGCGGGCAGCGTGCTCACGCGTCGACCTTCGGGCGAGCGTGGGCGGCGTCGAGGGCGGCGTCGATGAGCGCGGGGAACGACTCGGCTCGTTCGCCGAGGCCCTCGAGGTCCTTGTCCTCCAGGCTCGCCCAGCCGGAATACAGGCTGCCGCGGCCGCCGAGGAGCCTGTTCGCGGCGAGCGCGTAGCGTGCGAGCGCCGTCCGGGAGGGGGCGGAATAGCCGCCGTCGGTGTGGGAGCGGACGGGCTGCTCGAACGCGGCCGCGTAGGACAGCGGACGGTCGCTGCGGACGGCGATGTGCACGAGGTCGGGGATCGTGTGGGGGGCGGTGGCGGTCTTCTTGGCACGCGGCAGGGAGAGGAGGAACGCCTCGGCGAACCCGGCGGCCAGCTCACGGGCGCTCGCCTGGTCGTCGCCGAGGTTGCGGGCCAGGTCGTCAAGGTCGACGGTGGCGTAGCGGTAGAAGACGCCGGCGCTGAACTCGGCGTGGCCCATGTGTGCGCTGCCGGTGGTGTCGCCCCAGGCGGAGGTGACGTCGTCGACGGCGGAGAAGTAGTCGAGTTCGACGTCGGTGCCGTGGGTGGTCAGGGCGTGTGCGACCTGGACGGCGCCGTCGACGCCGGCGTCGTCGACCTCGGCGAGCATGCGGCCGAAGAGGTTGATGACGCCGTTGCGCGAGCGCAGGACCGCGTCGATGCGGTCCTTGGGCAGGACGCTCTTGTCGGTGCTCTTCTTGATGTCCTTGGCGGCGGTCAGCGCGTCGCGGTGCTCGTCGGCCAGGTCCGCGAGCTCGGCGACCGCGGTCTCGGGCACGTACACCATGGCGTTGGTGGTGACGACGGGCGAGTCCTTGGCGGTCTCGAACTTGATGCTGCTTCCGGCGGCGACGTGCTGGCCGGCGCGCTGGGCGAGCTCGGTGGGCCAGCCGCGTTCCTCCAGCAGGCGGGTCACGCGGGCACCGATCCGGCGGGTGCGCAGGGCCTGCTCGCCGAAGCCGTGCTGGAAGTACTCGCGGACCGCGCGCTTCCAGGACTGGCTGCTGACCCGGGTTCGGTCGGTGTCGCCGTAGCGGACGGTCTTGACGGAGTTGTTGTCGTCGCGGTTCAGGTTGGCGAACGGGACGGCCTGGACGACGTGCAGGTCCAGGAAGCGGGCGGGGGTGGCGTCGGTGCGGGAGGGCACTGTTCTTCTCCTGGGTCGATGGGCGGGGATCGGTGCGGATGTCTGCGGGTCGTGGGACCGGGCGGAGGAGCGGGGCCGGGGTCAGGCCGCCGGGGTGTCCGCTCCTTCGGGGGCGGCGTCCTCGATGAGGCGGTCCGCCTCGCGGGCACGGCGCTCGCCTTCCGACTGCAGGGCCCGGTAGTAGTCCTGCAGCCAGCGGCGCTTGATCTCACCGGAGTTCCGCCGCCACCGGCACAGGTCCAGCAGCAGTTGCGCCCAGTCGACGTCGACGCCACGCTCGCGTAGCTGGCGGACGGCCCCGGGCAGGTGGCGGTGCAGGCCGTCGATGCTCTGGCGGGTCAGCAGGCCGAGGCGGGCCTCGGCGGAGGCCTCGCGCAGTCCTCCACCGGTCCCGGCGTTGCCGACACCGTCGGCGAACGACCGTCCCAGGCTCCTGCCGTAGGGCGTTGCGGCGGCTGGCGCGGATCCGGCCGCTCCGTTGGCGGTGGCGGGTTCCGGCGGCGTCTCTCCTGTGCCCGGAACAGCGGTACCTGCGGCGGTGTACTGGGTGCGACGCTGGGCTGCGATCAGGGCCGCGACCGCGTAGTGGGCGCGCTGGACGTCCTGGTCGCGCAGCTGCTCGTCGGTGAGCCAGGAGGCGACGAAGCGGTGCATGAAGGGCACGTCGTCGATGTCCCTGCCGACTCCGCGGCGCAGCGCGGCCCGCACACCGGGGTCGTCGTGGCTTCGGAGGTCGATCCAGGCGGTGAAGGCCCGGGCCCGGCCGAGTGCGGGGACGGTAGTGCTGGCCGCCGGTTTAGGGGTTGTCCGGTCGGGGCTGCGGCTGGGGGCCGGGATGGCCGGGTTGTCGCTCACGTCGTCTCCGTGCTGGTGGCGGGGCCGGGGGTGGTGGTCTTCGGGGCGGCTTTGACGAAGCCGCCATAGAGTTCGACGCGGGCGGCGGTGCAGGCCTTGGTTCCGCGCGGCGTGCCGAGGGCGCGGTGGGTGACGGTGTCGAAGGCCTGTTCGGCGATCAGCCGGAACGCGGCCGCGCACGCGCCGGCGTCGAAGTCCCGGGCGGTCAGGCGCGCCCAGAACTCTGCCTCGGCGGCGGGCCAGTAGCGGGCGCCGGCGTCGTCGGCCCAGGTGCAGTCGCGGATCTTCGGCGCGTTGGTGAACCCGGCCCAAGCCTTCTTGACCGCCCGCTCGAGGCGGGTGCCGTACCGCTCCCCCAGCATCCGCAGCCGGCCGACCTGGACGGCGAGGGATTCGTCCTTCTCCTCGGCGAGTTCCAGGACGGGCGGGGTGGTGGCGTCGACGAACTGGGTGTCCTTGGCCTGGCCGTCCTGCTCGAAGCCCAGGGCCCGCACCCGGAGGTACTCCGACACTTCCACCGCGGTGAAGAACACCGTCGGCCTGCGTGGCGTGGTACTGCCGGCCGGCTCCTTGAGCAGCAGGGCGTCCAGGTCACGCCACAGTGCCCGCTGGGAGTCCGCCGGACGCGGATAGAGGTTGCCCTCCTTGCTGGTCTGCCAGATCAGGTACGGGTCGCCCGCCCGCGGGATCTTGTCCCGGTAGGCCCAGGTGATGAACGCGTCCCGGACGCGGCGGCCCGCCGGGTCGGGAACGAGCAGCAGAGCGTGCTGAGAGCGGGCGGTCAGCTCGGAACACGGCCCCTCCAGCGAGGGCGGCGCCCCCACCGGGTCCGGCAGCTCCTCCCACTCCCACGGACACAGGTCCGTCTGCCTGCGCACCAGAGCGCCGGGCTCGGGCAGCCCTGCCAGCAGCGTCTCGAAGACGCTCTCGCCCTCCGGGTGGTAGGACAGGGAGCTGCGCAGCGGTCCGGCCTTGCTGTTGGCCGACGTCACGCCGTCCACGGTGCGGCTCGAGCAGCGCCCCGAAGGGCCGTAGTAGTGCCACACCAGGAGATGCAGCACTGCGTCGGCCGGTCCCGGTAGATCCGGTGCGCCGGCATCGGTGTGCCGGAACCAGGCGTGGTTGTTGCCCGACGGGCGGGTGGTGACGAGCTTGTCCACACCGGCGGTATTGCCCGGGTCGCACTGCTCGGCCAGGCGCGGGTCCTGCAGGAACGGCCGCAGCGGGTGGAACAGGTCGAACCGTTGCCGGTTGCCCGTCACGAACGCCTCGACGTCGGCTGGGGCGAAACGGCCCAGGTCGTCCACGAGGTCCGCACGGCGCTCGGACCAGTCGTCGTTCGGCCCGGCTTCGTCGAGGCGCGTGATGCGGGCCGTGACCGCGTACAGGACGCGGTACAGCGCCGACAGTGCGGGCGGCAGGGCGATGGTGATCTGCTCCACCTCGTGGGCGCGCAGCAGTAACTGGTGCAGCCCCACAGCTTCCGGGCGCTGCTTACTGGCGACACCGGGCCGCCAGCGCACAGGGATCCACGGCTCGTCGAACAGGTCGTAGGTCGGTGCGGTGGGTGGCGACGCCGTGGTCAGGGGCGTCGAAGGAGCGAGTGGCACAGGGGCCTCCGGCGAGGCGGCTACAGGGAAAGAACGGCGTGGGTAGGCTCTGCTCGGTCCCCGCGGTGAGCGGGGGTGAGCCGTGCGGGGTTTGCAAACAGGCCGCAGTGGCAGCGACTCCCCGCGCAGGCGGGGGTGGTGCCGCTTCCGGGGACGGACCAGTCGGTCCCCTCCGGAAGCGGCACAGCCAACCTAGCGACAAGTGCGGTGTTTGGAAGGCTAGTTCTCGGAAATTCCCACTTTCGAGATCTCCAGCACCCGCTCCCCCAGCCGGCATGTCCAACGGCCCTCGCCGTCCTGGCGCATCGGCAACAGCACCAGGTCCGCCAGCATCGGCCTGTCACGCCACGACCTCGGCACGGCGTTCTCCTCCGTACGCCCGGCCAGCCAGCGCCCGGGCAGCGGCACCGTGGCCCGCATGACCGACGCGATATCGTCGCGGCCCATCGATGCGCCCGCCGCCGTCCCCGGCAGGGGAACGTCCGAACCGGGGTCGAGGGTGGCCTCCCCACCGTCACGGACGTACACGCATACCGCCCGACCGCTGTCCGCGCCCAGCCGCGTAGTGACCAGGTCCTCGGTCACACCCAGGCCGCGGTCGCTGAGCACCGACAGATCACCGCGGACGTCGAAGGGCGCGCACACGGCCGTCAGGTCCGCCAACTGTCCCTCGGCTGCGGCCGACGCGAGCCGCTCGGCATCCATCCGCTCCAACTCCTGCTGGGAAGCCTTCTCAAGACCGTCCCCGAAGTCGTCGGCATACACCGCGTCGACCAGACGCTGCACGTCGCCCGGCACCGCGATCACCCGATTCTCCGGCTCGCCCAGCAGCAGACTCGTCCTTCGCAGCAACGACGCGTCGTACACCGTCCCCCACGTCCGCGGCGCGCTCACCCCGCCGTCGCCGTCGAGGGGTTCCAGCACCACCAGCCGCGGACGGGAAACCTCGCCGGTCCACGCCGGCCGCCGCCCACGCTCGTGCCGCTTCCCGCGCCCGGCCCGCTGCAACAGCTGCGCCAGCGGCGCAAGGTCCGAGACGACCAGGTCGAAGTCCAGATCGAGTGACTGCTCGACGATCTGGGTGGCCACCAGGACCGAACCCGCACGGACCGCACCAGCCGCCTGATCATCGGCGGGCTTGCCATAGGCGGCCTCGCATTCCGTAGTGATCCGCTGTCGCTCGTTGGCGGGAAAGCGGGAATGCAGCAGGCGCATCCCACCCGGTCGGGCAGCGAGAACGGGCAGCGCCGACCGCAGGTCCCGGTAGGTGCGCTGGGCCTCGTCCACCGTCGTGCAGCAGACCAGGACACAGCCGCCCTCGTCGGTGACCCGGCCAAGAAGTTCACGAAGAGCCGCGCGCCTGCCCCCGGCGCTCGCTGGCTCCCCGGGATCCTCCCGCACGTCCCACCGAACCCGCCGAACCTCGACATCCAACGCGCGAGCGCGGCTGCTGTCGACCTCCCGCGGCTCGGACACCTCACCACCGATGGCATCCACGAACAGCCAGCCCGGATACGACGGCTCCACCGGAACAGGCTCCATGTGGCCGGCACCGCGCCGGTAGGCGTTCACCAGCGACGCCGCGGCCCGTCCGGTGAGCGTCGCCGACAACAGCACCACCGGCGCGCCGAACGCCCCCAGCCACTCCAGCAGCCGCACCAGCAGACTGTGCATCCACGGCCCGTAGGCGTGAGCCTCGTCGACCACCAGTACCTTGTCCGAAAGGCCGAACAGCCGCAGGAACCCGTACCGCATCGGAAGCACACCACTGAGCGCCTGGTCCACGGTGCCGTTCGCCAACGGCGCGAGCATGCCGCGCCGCCCCGTCCGCAGCCATCGGCCCGCCTCCAGGTCCGCCAACACCGCCGAACCGTCCGCCAAATTCGCCTGGGCGGCGTATTGAGGACTCAACCACGCCATGCTGTGCAGCAACGTCAGCGCACGGTCACCCTCGACGTTCTCCGCGGAGAACCTCTGTACCCGCTCGAACATCGCATCCGCTGTCGCCATCGTCGGCAGCGCGAAGTAGACCCCGGACGCGCCACAAGCCCGTGCCATCACGGACGCCGCATGCAGAGCGGTCTCGGTCTTGCCATCCCCGGTCGGCGCGGTGACAAGCAGCAGCCCGGGCCCCGACACCAACGCCGGCAACTGCTCCGCCACGTCGGTCTGCAAGGCGTTCGGAGGAAACGGGAACTGCTCGGTGAACGCCTTCTCCGGAAACTCAGCACGACCCAGCCCCGCCGCTCGCACCCATCCCGGCGCGGCCGCCACCGCCACGTCGAAATGCTTCTCGAGCTCAGCCTCCCCGGCCACCCAGCCGTCCGACGGAATCCGCTGCACGATCACGTCCGCCTGGCTGGCCAACCAGTCCGCGACCACCACCAGCCCCGTGACCACCACTGCCGCCCATCCCGGCAACGCTCCGACCGGCACCCCGCTCGCCCCCGTCGCCTGGCGCACCGCGTGGGCGTGCGCCAATCTCTGCTCCCGCCAGCCCGCCGCCGACCCCAGAGCAGGCTGATAGGCACTCGGGTTCTGGAGTTTCCTGGCCTCCAGGGCCTTGCCGAAACAGCCGTGGTGCCCGCCGAGGAGCTGCGCGATCTGGTGGCTCGCCGACTTCCTCACCACCCGCCCCACCGGTGGGTAGCCGCACTGCTCGAGGAACTCCACCAGGCCCCAGTGCGTCGCCGCCTCATGAGCCAGGTACTCCCCGCCTGCGTCCGCACCGGCCCCGTCCGTGAAGTCCGGGTCCGATGCCAGCAGACGGAACGACTCCGGAACCAGCGCCTGGAACCCTGGAGTGATCTTCCCGATGTCGTGGAGTCCGGCCCAGAACGCCACCATCCTGCGGGCCTCCCCGAGGGAGACTCCGATGGCCTCGGCCAGGCGCTGCCGCACACGCTCGCTCAAAAGAGCGTCCCACAACGCCCCCGCGACGGCGGCGGTGTCGAGCAGGTGGCAGACCACCGGATAATCCGCGGGCAACCCCGCGTTCTTGCCCCACAACCGGTGATCCGGCACGGCAGCGCACAGACCGTCATGTTCCTTAGCAGTCACGCACAGAGGACTATCACCCGCCACTGACAAACTGGCCCGCAACGGCGGTTCCGCTGGCGAACCACCCGCGGGCCGGGAAGCTGTGAAGGCGTATCTCAGGACAGTGCCAAGCCCCAACCACGGGCGCATCGGTCGACTTCTTGCGACTGCCGACTGCTGGCCGGGCATGGCAGGATGCCCAGAGCCCTTTGACACTTCCACAGCCCAACCAGAGCCCATCGGTCACCGCTGGTGGACATCGACTAGTAGTCAAGAAATGGCAAAGCTCCTCTTCCGTCGCAGGTCGCGAAGGGGTCCTCCCCGCGCAGGCGGGGGTCAGCCGGCGGACGGCGGCGCCGGGGAGGTAGTAGATCCGGTCCTCCCCGCGCAGGCGGGGGTCAGCCGGTCCTCTGGCACGACGAGCCGTAGCCACCGACGGTCCTCCCCGCGCAGGCGGGGGTCAGCCGGCCGCGAGGGCAAGGCCGTCCTGTCCGCCCTCGGTCCTCCCGCGCAGGCGGGGGTCAGCCGATCGAAGAGGCGGTGCGGATCCGCAAGGCGGCGTCCTCCCCGCGCAGGCGGGGGTCAGCCGCCCTGACCCGTCCCGCCCCGAAGCCGCCGGCCGTCCTCCCCGCGCAGGCGGGGGTCAGCCACTGACGTGGAACGCGCGCTCGATCTCGGCGCGGTCCTCCCCGCGCAGGCGGGGGTCAGCCGGACCTCCGCCGAGCGGGCCCGGGTCTGGGCCAGTCCTCCCCGCGCAGACGGGGGTCAGCCGGCCATGACGGAGACGGTGCTGCAGGAGGGTGGGTCCTCCCCGCGCAGGCGGGGGTCAGCCGTCCGGCTGGGGGTAGATCCCGAGGGGTTAGGCGTCCTCCCCGCGCGGGCGGGGGTCAGCCGGGCTCGCTGTTGGCGGTCGGCCTGGCCGCTGCGTCCTCCCCGCAGGCGCGGGGGTCAGCCGTCGGCCGCTGGCCCGACCCGTTCACCGGGGCCGTCCTCCCTGCAGGCGGGGGGGGGGGGCAGCCGCGGGCCAGGATCGGACTGGAGCTGGCGCGGGGGTCAGCCGTCGTAGCCCAACACGTCGCGATCGGCGTGTCGTCGTTCCCGCAGGCGCGGGGGTCAGCCACGGTCCGGGGTCGGTCGGAGTCGAGGAAGGTGCGGACGGTGTCCTCGGCCTCTTTCCCGCGTCCGCAGGGGTCCGTCGTCGCCCTGAGCGCGCTGCAGGGTGTAGCGGGTATGGGCGATCGAGCTGGTGGGGATTGAGCGGTACGCCGTAAAGGCGCGTGAAGTGTACAGTTCTGTCATGAACGATACTCTGCCGATCACCGAGGCCAGGGCGAAGTTCGGGACCCTGGTCCGCCGGGCCTCCCACGGCCGCGAACGCATCACCATCACAGACCACGGCCAGCCCGCCGCCGTGCTCATCAACCCCCAGGAGCTGGCGGACCTGGAGGACGCCCTCGCGCTCGCCCAGTACCGGGCCCGCCAGGCGGCCGGCACCACAACCGCCACGCCCCACGACGACGTCCGCGCGCAGCTCGGCCTGGAGCGCGGGTGACCTACGAGATCGTCTGGGACGAGCCGGCGATCAACGCGGCCGCCCGGTTCCTGAAGGACGACGGTGCCGGCCTGCGGCTTCTGATGGACGCCGTCGACCTGCTCGCCACCGACCCCAGGCCCACCGGATCGACCCCGTACGGCTCCCCCGACCTGCGCCGCATGCATGTCGGCCCCTACCGCGTCATGTACGAGATCACCGAACACACCGTTACCATCGTCGTCATCCACCTCGGCCGCCTCATCTGACCCACCCACGACGAGACGCTCCCTCCCCGCACCCCGCGAGGGGTAGCCGGACTTGATTTGGCCGAGCAACGGGCTCTCGTCCTGTCCTGCGTCTGCGGGGGCTGGGTAATCTGCGGGGCAGTGAATCACGTGATGCGCTGCCGTCCTTCCCACGGGCGCGGGGGTCAGCCGCCCATCCTGCTGCTGGTCGTGCTCGGCATGTCGTCCTCCCCGCAGGCGCGGGGGTCAGCCGGTGAAGGCGCTCGGCATGCGCGTGGAGGGTCGGTCTTCCCTGCGCAGGCGGGGGTCCGCCGGACCTGATCGCCGGTGCTGCGCTGTGTGGGGACAACATGGGCCTGCCTCTCGTCACAGGCCTGAGGAGCCCAGGTGGTGCCCGCCGGGTGATTGTAGCGGCGTATAGATGTCGCTACGCTTCAGACATGAAGCAATTGAACGTGCGGTTGGACGACGAGGCACATGAGGCGCTCGAGCAGCGCGCGGAGGCTGCGGGGATGTCCCTGCCTGACTACGCGCGCAAGGTTCTGGCCGAGGAAGCCGACGAGCGGCGGGAGCGGTTCCTGACAGCGGCCGCGCACTTCTCCCGGGCATGGGCGCCGGCGTTCGAGGCCGAGTTCGGCCCCTACCCGCGCACCGGGCGGGCCGACGCGGCGGACGCCGCGTGATCCTGCGCGTCGACCGGGCCTGGCTGCTCGACATCGCCCACCAGTTCCTCCCCGCCGATCCGGACATCACCGACTACGGCACGCTCGCCGCGGCGGTCGCCCGCCACCTTGACGAGGTCATGGACGTCCCCGTCTACGGTGCCGTCCACCAGCGGGCCGCGGCACTCATGCACCAGCTCATCCGCGTACCCGCCCTCGAGTTCGCGAACGAGCAGTTCGCCGCGGTCGTCGCCGCCTCCTACCTCGCCGGCTCCGGCGTCATCGTCACCGCCGAACCCAAACACGCCGTCGAACTTGCCGGCCGCATCCGCGATGGACAGGCCGATATCCGCGAAACCGCCACGGCCATCCGCACCTGGTACCGCTGACGCCAGACCCACCACCCACCAAGGTCAGCCGGCTCGCACCAGCCGGCCACGCTCCGGTGGCAGCGCTGCCCGGTTGCCGAAGCTTGACTCGCCGTCGTAATAGTGGTCTGCCAGCTGGCATGTCAGGATGCCGGAGAGTCCATGACACCTCGACAGTTCCAAGCCGACCCCTGGTTACCGCCCAGCGGCCCCTGAGCAGAGGTCAAGGAATGGCAAAGCCGTCCTTTCGTCGCAGGTCGCGAAGGGGCCTCCCCACAGCCGCGGGGGTCAGCCGATGATGTTGCGGACCATGCCGCTGAAGGTGGAGGCCTCCCCGCAGCCGCGGGGGTCAGCCGGCGATGGTGCCGGTCGCGGACGTGCCGATCATGGCCTCCCCGCAGCCGCGGGGGTCAGCCGCCGGTGGAGGGCAGCTCGTAGGTGGGGGCGTCGGCCTCCCCGCAGCCGCGGGGGTCAGCCGTTCATATACCCCGCCCGCCCGGACTTCGCTGAGGCCTCCCCGCAGCCGCGGGGGTCAGCCGGGGCACGTCCAGCCCCTGAAGAAGAAGATCATGGCCTCCCCGCAGCCGCGGGGGTCAGCCGGCCTGGCCGGTGGCCATCCGCCACGTCCACTCGTCCTCCCCGCAGCCGCGGGGGTCAGCCGCCACCCATCGAGGTCGACCAGCTCGTCGTCTCGTCCTCCCCGCAGCCGCGGGGGTCAGCCGCTGCTCAGGGGTGACGTCCGGGCGCTCTCCGCGTCCTCCCCGCAGCCGCGGGGGTCAGCCGGGTGTGTCGACGGAACCGCGGCTTGGGTTCGGGTCCTCCCCGCAGCCGCGGGGGTCAGCCCAGGAGGTGCTCGCCGAGGCGCCCCGGAGCGTCGTCCTCCCCGCAGCCGCGGGGGTCAGCCGATGCGCGGTGACCCGCACCTGTGACAGTCGCGGTCCTCCCCGCAGCCGCGGGGGTCAGCCGGCGTCGCCGTGGTCGGCGCAGGCGATCACCAGGTCCTCCCCGCAGCCGCGGGGGTCAGCCGGCGTCGCCGTGGTCGGCGCAGGCGATCACCAGGTCCTCCCCGCAGCCGCGGGGGTCAGCCGCGCTCCTCCGACGGCACCGACCTCGGGGAACTGTCCTCCCCGCAGCCGCGGGGGTCAGCCGGTCGGCATCTACTGCAACGTCGACTACTGGACGTCCTCCCCGCAGCCGCGGGGGTCAGCCGGCGCCGGGGAAGCCCTCACGGCCGGGGAGGTCGTCCTCCCCGCAGCCACGGGGGTCAGCCCGTCGAAGCCCTCCCCGGCCGGGACCAGCAGGCGTCCTCCCCGCAGCTGCGGGGGTCAGCCGTGAGCCATGGAACTGCCGAGCGGCTTCGACTAGTCCTCCCCGCAGCCGCGGGGGTCAGCCGCCCGCCGGCCACGCCGTGCCGCTGGTCCGCTGGTCCTCCCCGCAGCCGCGGGGGTCAGCCGACGGTCGCCCGGTTCGGCCGGGAGGAGTTCGTGTCCTCCCCGCAGCCGCGGGGGTCAGCCGGTGGACCTGGGTGGCGCGCTTCTTGAGGCCGGGTCCTCCCCGCAGCCGCGGGGGTCAGCCGCGCGCCTAGCCACCAGGGATGCCGATCGGCGCGTCCTCCCCGCAGCCGCGGGGGTCAGCCGGCGGCCGGGCCGGTGGAGGTGATGCCGGCGGCGTCCTCCCCGCAGCCGCGGGGGTCAGTCGCTGGTGGTCGCGGGTTCCTCATCGACGAGGCCGCAGGCGAAGGGGAAGGCCTCCAGGAACTCCCGCCGGCCCGGCTCCGTCTCCACTGCGGCCAGGTCCACGAGCACGGTCAGGAACCGCTCGCGCTGGTCGTGCGGCAGTTGTGTGAGTACCCAGCTCACGCTCTCCGTCATCCTCACCACAGAATCAGGGTCCACCTCGTCGTCCTCACAGCTGTCGAGGAACCGGACAATGTCCACGACCAGCCCGGCAAGGACGGGCACCAGCGGGTCCGTGTCAGTCATCCAGGCAACCTACCCGCCCCCAACGACAGCGGCACCGTCATCTCGGCCGACGGCAGACCCCGGAGCCCGCCCCAGGGAGCCAAGGCCCACTCCTCCAGGCACCGCGCAGAAACGGGACGTACGGCGTTGCCGTGTCTGCCGCGATGGACAGAGCTCCTTGACACCTCAACAGGCCGGTGCCCGGATCGCGACGCCGGGGTACACGAGTACAGCTGACCAGCAGAGCAAGAGGGCCGTCAGAGATCGTTTCCCATCGCCTTGGTGATCGCTTCCCGAGTGGCTGTGGACGGTCACGTAATTCCCCAGGTCCTGGCTGTGCGAGGGGCTAAGTTGGTGAGCGTGACGACGCGGGGGCGGATGTATCGGTATGTGGGTCCGGCTGAGCTGAAGGCGCTCGTCCGGGCGGGTGGTGAGGGTCGGAGCATGCGATCGTCGGCGGACTTCGTTGAGTGGGTCTTCGTGCTGACCCCGGAAGAGTTGGCCGAGCCGTTGACGTTCGTTGTCGATGCCGGTGGGGTGCTGCGACTGGCCCCGCGCCGCAGCGAGCACGTGGTGTGCGCCGGCGGCGAAGAGGTTCTGAGCGCCGGTGAGATGAGCTTCCGTGAGGAGTCCGGGCGGTGGGCGGTCGAGGAGGTCAGCAACCAGTCGACCGGCTACTGCCCGGACGTCATCTCGTGGCCGGCCGTGACCGAGGCCCTGGACCGGATTGGAATTGCCCGCCCGTCCGGCTTCACGCATGAGGTGGTCTTCCGCCGCTGCCGCTCCTGCCGGGAGCGCAACATCGTGCGGGAGGAGGACTTCGTCTGCGTCTTCTGCGGCGAGGACCTGCCTCTGGAGTGGAACGTTGCCGAGCCGGATCGCTAGGTGGCCGGTGGCTTGTCGACGGGGTTCTTGGGCCGCTTGTTCGGCCGGTAGCTGGGGCCGTTCATGATCACCTGGTGGCTGGTGTTGATCAGCCGGCGGCGGCTGACCCCCGCGCCTGCGGGGAGGACCTGCCGCCGCCGCGGCTGACCCCCGTGGCTGCGGGGAGGACGACCTCCATGGTGCACCGTACGAGGAGATCGGCGCACTCCTCGCGGCCGGCCGACAGGGTGGCCAGCACACTCGCGCTGTCGACCTCAGGATGCTTGGGTGTGGCCGGCTTTCCCCTGGTAGTCGCTGCGGGCGAGCTCTCTGCTGATCCAGGACCGCGCGCTCGCCGCGATGCCCCATCGCAACACGCGCCCGTCCTCGCGGACCGGCTCGCCGGTCGTGGCGTCCTCCACCACCCACAGCCCGGGGCTGCGCCCCTCGGGCGGCTGCTGTACCACCCGGTACCGCGCGGCGTGCCTCTGTCGGCCGCTCAGGCCGTCGCCGCGGCGGACCCGGATGACGATCCGGCCAGCCCGGAGGACGACCGGGAAGTCGAGCTGGCCGCCATCGAGTGCCGCCTCGACCATCTCGGTCGCCCCGGTGCCGAAGAGCAGACGTACGGCGGCGCGCTGCTGGGCTCCGAGGTCCAGTCCCTGAACGGCCTGCCACACGGTTGTCAGGGCCACCGTCGGCGGCAGGGCGGTCGCCTCCAGGTGCCCGTCGACGCTGACGGTCCAGTTCTCGTCTGCGGTCCAGCCCACTCGTCCTCCTCGGCCGTGCTGGGGTACCGGCAGGCGCCGCTGGAGAGGCGGTTCGGTCTGCCGCACCCAGCACGGTAGGACGCGATGATTCTCGGACCGGGCCGTGATCCTTGATGATTCTTCGATTGACACGGATCGTGCTCGGTGATCCTCAGCGAGCCGTGAGCGAGGCCCGCGCGCGGCCGATGAGTCGGTGAGCCTGGTGGTCGGTTGCAGCGCTCTCGGCGAGCCAGTCCCAGGCCCTGCTGTAGATGGCGATGTCGGCGGGGCTGTCCAGCCACAACTCGGCATTGATCGTCTCGACGATCACGAGGCGGTCGTCGTAGATCCAGAACCCGTGCGCCGGCGTTCGGCGCGGTGCGCTGCCGAGCGGGATGATGCCGAGGTCGACTGTGTCGAGGCCGAGAAGGCCGACGAGGCGGTCCAGCTGGGCGATCATCACCTCGGTGGTTCCGACGGTCACGTAGAGCGCGGCTTCCCAGAGGAGGAATCGGAAGCGGCGGCCCGGCTCGTAGAGCGCTTCCTGGCGGCGTATGCGCGCCCGGACGGCGTCCTCGGTGTCCCGGGGGGAGCCGATGAAGTCGGCGCCCGCCGTCAGCATGTGCCGCGCGTACTCGGCGGTCTGGAGCATGCCTGGGATCCTGGCCGACTCGAAGGCCCGGATCACGTCCGTCCGGCGCGTTTCCAGAACTGCGGCTTCCTGGCGCTCCCGATGCCCGCCGGCGAGCTGGCGGTTCCACGACCGGTACTGCGTTTCCAGGCCCCGCAGCCGGGCCTGCAGCTCAGCTGTCACCCCAGGCCTACCGGTCGCCGATGCCCACGCCTCCAGATCCGCCGGACTCGGCGTCTGCCGGCCGGTCTCCAACTTCGACACCTTCGACTGCACCCAGCCGAGCTGTCCGGCGAGGGCCCGGCCGGAGAGGTCCGCCTCGGTGCGCAGCTCACGAAGCCGCGTGCCGAGGGCTACCCGGCCCTGTTGATAGTCGGTACTCACACGCCGGACGCTACCGCCGCGGCGAACTCGACGGTGGGGACCGCGTAGTGCCACGACGCATCACGGGCCTGGCAGGCCCGGAGGACTTCGGCCGGGTCGGTGATCAGCTCGACGCCGAGCGTCCGGTCGTCGTCGTCGAAGTGGAGCCGCGCGACGATGGAGCTGTCGAACAACCAGAAGTCGAAGTCGGGCAGGCCGAGCCGGTCGGCGTCGGCGCGCCAGAGGTTGCGGATGTCCTCGCCGGCCTTGACGTTGCCCAGCCCCGACGCGAGGAGGAACCGCTGCCCGTTGGTGGGCGGAGCATCAACAATGCGAACACGCTCGAATCGGCGGCCGTCCGCGACTGCTGCTCGGACGCTGACGTTCCAGGCGACGTTCGGCTCGTACTGCGGCATCACGCCGACCATGAATGCTCTGTATCGCGCTCCGGCGCGATCCGATGCGTAGCCGCGGCGCGTCTCCAGACGGAACGCAGTGTGTGCGAACGTCTCGAACAGGTGCGGCGCCGCCTCGGCGAAGGGGACGATCTCGGGCACAGCCGGCCTACTCCTTCGGTGCGAAACGGGTCAGCAGCGCCCGCGGGATCACGACCGCCGTCTCGCCGGCCTTCAGATGGAGCAACTGCGCGATCCCGTCCGGGTCGGTCAGCTCATCGCCCTGAACGACGATGTCGCCGGTCTCCGTCTCGTACAGGGTCGGACAGTCACCGTGCTCGCTGGTCGAACCGAGAAACCTGAGCTCCATGACACGCCCCTCCCGAATCGTGAGCTACCAGCATGACCACACCAAGGCCCACGAGGTGGTGAGTTGACGAGATCCGTTGAGGACCCACCGGTGTGAATTCTGGGCCGATATGGTCCGACCGCACCACACAGTCTCAGGGGGCCCAGCCCATGCACACCAGCAATATCAGCCACGCCTGTCCTCCCCGCGCATGCGGGGGTCAGCTGGACTGAACTGCGCGAGTGGATTCGTCGCACGATTCTCCTCGCGTCTGCGGGGTCAGCTGCCCTCGTAGTACATGGCGCCCATGCCTGATGGTCCTCGTCGCGTGGTTGGGTCCGTCCGGGCCTGTGGTCAGCGGGCGGACCAGATCGGGCAGTCGGCCGTGTGGCGGGTCAGCATCACCACGGTGCCGCCGTCCGTGATCTGCCGCTCGCGCGTGACCGTGCAGCATCCCGCCAGTTCCCGAGGCATTGCCCGGACGAGTGCGGGAGCCTCGTCCCGGTCCGGCACCGCGGTACGCGGCCACGCCGGCTCCACGACCCGCGGCCCGAGCCGACGGATGGAGGTCCGGCGGCCGGCCTGCCCGACGGGCACTCCGAGAGCTCGGGCGCGGGCGTGAAGACGGCGGCGGTCACGGCGTTCGGACATAGTGACACCCTGCACCCTCCCACCCCCTCCACACCAGCGGCCTGGCAAACGCCTCCGGACCGCCCAGCAACGCCGGTCACCCGAACCAGCCCGCCGACAGGCCGACCCGCAGGATGCCGCCTCGGCCCCCGGAACGGCACGGCGGGCACCTCCCGCCGACGCCCGAGACCGACAGAAGGACGCGTTCCCGCCCCCACCCGGCACCCCAACCGCCCCAGCCGCACCCAACCCCGATAGGCCTCTTCTCCAGAACCGCCCACACCGTCAGACACGGATGACACCATGAGACGCTGCTCCTTGACACCTCAACAGGCCAGCCCGAATGTGCTCCTCCAAGACTGGTCAAGAAATTGCAAAGCCGTTTCATCGCCGCAGGTCGCGAAGGGTCCTCCCCGCAGGCGCGGGGGTCAGCCGGCGGTCAGGGCCGACGGGTGGCAGGTTGTCGTGTCCTCCCCGCAGGCGCGGGGGTCAGCCGAAACAGGGGGCGACGGCCACGCTTCGCGACCTGTCCTCCCCGCAGGCGCGGGGGTCAGCCGGTCGGACGCCCACGCGGACAGCTCATCGTCCCGTCCTCCCCGCAGGCGCGGGGGTCAGCCGGCTGGGCCCGGCATTTCTGTCCGGACCACGAAGTCCTCCCCGCAGGCGCGGGGGTCAGCCGGCGGCGGTGTCGTCGAGCTGGGCCACGTCCATGTCCTCCCCGCAGGCGCGGGGGTCAGCCGTTGGTCAGGACGTACAGCGTGTGCGCGCCGGAGTCCTCCCCGCAGGCGCGGGGGTCAGCCGTCCCTGTGGTGGCTGCACGGGGTGTGGGAGCGGTCCTCCCCGCAGGCGCGGGGGTCAGCCGTCGGAGGCAGCCGGGTCGAGGTCGGCGAGGGCGTCCTCCCCGCAGGCGCGGGGGTCAGCCGCGGGGTAGGGGGCCGGTAGGTGGGGCGGTAGGGTCCTCCCCGCAGGCGCGGGGGTCAGCCGGTCACGCTCGGGGCCAGTACCAGCACCCTCGTGTCCTCCCCGCAGGCGCGGGGGTCAGCCGCCGTCGCTGGACTTCAACTTCGCGCAGGGCGCGTCCTCCCCGCAGGCGCGGGGGTCAGCCGTTGTGGCGCGACAGCACGCCGCGGCGCGGACCGTCCTCCCCGCAGGCGCGGGGGTCAGCCGCCGGTGGACGGCAGCTCGTAGGTGGGGGCGTCGTCCTCCCCGCAGGCGCGGGGGTCAGCCGTCCATGATGGCCGCGCTGCAGCTGACCGGCCCGTCCTCCCCGCAGGCGCGGGGGTCAGCCGAAAATCGCCGGGAGCTGCGGAGAGACGCAGCGGTCCTCCCCGCAGGCGCGGGGGTCAGCCGCCGGTCGCCGGGATGGGCTCGATGTCGCGCTGGTCCTCCCCGCAGGCGCGGGGGTCAGCCGCTCCTGCTCTCATGGTGGTCGGACGGTCCGGCGTCCTCCCCGCAGGCGCGGGGGTCAGCCGGCCTCGGGGGCAGGGGATCAGTTCCTCCTCGGGTCCTCCCCGCAGGCGCGGGGGTCAGCCGTGCGTCAGGAACGTCTCGAACTCGTCACCGTCGTCCTCCCCGCAGGCGCGGGGGTCAGCCGGTCTTCACCGGCTCGGTGACCCGGTCCTGGAGGTCCTCCCCGCAGGCGCGGGGGTCAGCCGCCGGCGGCCCGGTCGAAGGGTGTTCCGCCGGTGTCCTCCCCGCAGGCGCGGGGGTCAGCCGGTCTTCACCGGCTCGGTGACCCGGTCCTGGAGGTCCTCCCCGCAGGCGCGGGGGTCAGCCGCCGGC
>NZ_JBHWUI010000010.1:71218-92451 GCF_042737525.1 Kitasatospora sp. NPDC059973
CGGCCCGGTCGAAGGGTGTTCCGCCGGTGTCCTCCCCGCAGGCGCGGGGGTCAGCCGCGCCTCCGACAGGATCGGAGCCATTTTCGCCGGTCCTCCCCGCAGGCGCGGGGGTCAGCCGGTGGCCAGTACCTTATAGGGGTAGGTCTCGGGGTCCTCCCCGCAGGCGCGGGGGTCAGCCGGCGTCCACGCCAGTGCCTCGGTGAGGATCTGGGTCCTCCCCGCAGGCGCGGGGGTCAGCCGCCCGACCAGAAGAAGAAGCCGACCGGCGACAAGTCCTCCCCGCAGGCGCGGGGGTCAGCCGGCCTCCGACTTCGCCGACGTCGGCATGGGCATGTCCTCCCCGCAGGCGCGGGGGTCAGCCGCCTCCTCGCGGGTGCGGCGCTCGCCCTCGGTCGTCCTCCCCGCAGGCGCGGGGGGTCAGCCGCCGCCGGCCCAGCTGAGCGACGAGGAGATCACGTCCTCCCCGCAGCCGCGGGGGTCAGCCGTCGATCTGGGCGCTCAGCGCGGGTCAGGTCACGTCCTCCCCGCAGGCGCGGGGGTCAGCCGAGCGTCCCGGCCGCCAATCCGCAGACGCTCTGGTCCTCCCCGCAGGCGCGGGGGTCAGCCGCCGGCGTCGGTGACCACCAGACGGACGGTGGTGTCCTCCCCGCAGGCGCGGGGGTCAGCCGGCTTTCGGTCGGCTGCTGCGGGAGGAGCGCGGAGTCCTCCCCGCAGGCGCGGGGGTCAGCCGGTCTCTCCCAGCTCTTCCAGCAGCGGACGCCAGTCCTCCCCGCAGGCGCGGGGGTCAGCCGTCGAAGACCGCGTTCCAGCCGACGACCGCGCTGTCCTCCCCGCAGGCGCGGGGGTCAGCCGAAGGGGGAAGGCCTCCAGGAACTCCCGCCGGGCGCCCGGCTCCGTCTCCACTGCGGCCAGGTCCACGAGCTGGCGGGCGTGCTCGCCGGTGTCGGCAGCCGGGCCGGTTAGCCAGCTACCGGTCGGGCAACAGCTCGGCGAGCATCGCCACGAGCGGGTCGAGCTGGTCGGCCTGGATGACGACCGTCGGGCCGGCCCTGTCCTCGGCGTCGTCCAGGTGCAGCACGGTCGCGCCGGGGCCCCGGCGGCGGAACTCAGTGGGAAGCAGGTCGAGCAGCTTCTCCAGGACGCCGGCAAGCTCGGCGCGGGAGTGGTCGATCACGTCGATGGACAGCGACGCCTCAGATGCGGGAGTGGTCATGACAGCCATGTTGGCGCGTCGGGCATCGGCCGGGACAGTGGTCCGGCCGAGGATCACCGGAAGGAATCAGAGCACCCGCGGGCACGGGCGCGGTCCGGTAGACGACAGGGCGATGCAGTGCGCGGGACAGCATTCCGGTCCTCTGACCGTCAATCGAACGGCCGTAGCACCCCTTTGCGATGTGACGATGTGATTCCGGACAGTGATCGCGCGGATCGGGACACCACCGCTCAACCCGCCCCCTGCCTGGTGGAACGCCGACCACGCTTGGCCCGGGCACGGCCCACCGCCGCGCTCTGCCACCGGGAGGGCACATGACGAGGACCGCAGACGAGATCGCGCTGCTCCGGACCGAAACCGCCCCTGCCCTACTGAGGGAGCTCCAGGGACTCCAGGCCGGTGGCGAGGAGTTCCGCACCGAGCTGGTCACGACGATCAGCCAGGGCTTGGACGAGACCCGCACGCAGGTACTCCGCGTTCTTGACCGCGATCAGCGTGAGCTTGCCCAGGCCCGTCAGGAGATCGGTGCCCTGCGCCGCGAGCTGGCCGAGGCCCGGGCCGCCTGGGAGACCAGGATCGCCGAGCTGACGACACCCCCGGCCGCCCAGCCGACCGCCACCGACCCGGTGACGACAGCCGAGGGCTTCGCCCAGGCAGCGCCGGCCGACGCCGCGAACCCGGGCGCCGACGTAGGCACCCCGACCACCGAGCCCGCGAAGGAGACCTCCGTGTCCGACCAGCAGCCCGACCACACCCCCGACATCACCGAACAGGCCGCCACCGACATGCTGACCGAACTGACCACGGTCGCCGGGCACCAGGTACCGGTTCCCCAGCCGGCCGCCGCCGTGGCCCCGACGTCCCCGCAGACAGCGGAACAGGTGCGGGCCTCCCTGGAAGCGGCGCTGTTCGACACCCTGAAGACCGCCGCCCGGATCAGTACCGCGGAGCTGGTCTGCCACCCGCACACCTGGCGGTTCATCGCCTCCCGCACTGCGGCCGCCGAGTACTTCCAGCTGCCCTCGGCCGAAGGCGACGGCAAGGACGACATGGTGACCGTTCGACTGCCCGGACTCAGCCTCATGGCCGCCGTCAACTCGCTCTTCAACACCTACTGGGAAGCCAGCACGAACCCGGTTCGAAACCTCCAGGACAGCGCCATGGCCCTGGCCTACTACATCGACCTGTCCAGCGCGATCCGCCGCACCCAGCCCGCCGACTCCGGCACGCAGGTCGACGGCCGTCCCCTGACCCGCATCGTCATCGACAACCGACCCGACCAAGCGGCCTGACCGTTCCCGGGCCGCCACCAGGTGCCCGAACGCGGATGGCCGGGCACCTCCGACGCGGTGCCCGGCCATCTCGGTGCCGTGCCGGGTCTACCGGCGCAGCCGCGCGGGGTCGAGGTCGAGGGGGAACGGGTCGGTGAGCTGGGTGGTCTCGCCGACCTGGACGAGGCGGTCGACGTAGGTGCCGTGCTCGAGGTGGCCGAGGTAGAGGCGCGGGGCGGGGTCGAGTTCGAGGCGCCAGTAGTGCTCGATGCCGGCTGCGGCGTACAGGGACGGCTTCATCTTTCTGTCGGTGACCCAGGTGGACGGGGAGGCGATCTCGATGGCCACGACGATGTCGTCGGCGCTGAGGGTGGTGCCGGCCTCGGCGGCCGCAGCGGCGTCGGCGATGACCAGGTCGGGGATCAGCAGGCCGTCGGGCACGATGACGTTGACGGCCTCCAGCGCCTCGAACGGGGCCTCGGCATTGTCGATGGCCAGGCTCAGGAGCATGGCCAGGCGAAGGCTGGCGCGCTGGTGCGGGACGCCGGGGTTCGGGCTCATCAGCAGGGCTCCCCCGACGAGCTCGATCCGGTTGCGCGGGTCTTCGGGCAGGGCCAGGACGTCCTCGACGGTCCACGGCCCGCTGTGCTCGGTGACTGCAACGCTCACAGGTCCCTTCCTTTCACCCGGCACCTGCCCTCATTGTCCCCGGCGGAGACCTCGGGCGGTACCGGCTCACGGATTCGTACGGCGGACCGGCCCTGCAGGCCGGTCACGATTTGCGTGTCACGCAGCGCCGCTGAGGATCATCGGTGGCCGAGTCAGGCGCAGCGGGACGGCGCCGGCGCGGAGGGCCTTGTTGTGGCGGGCGCGGCGTTCGGCGAGGGCCTGGCTGCTGGTGGCGGCCGCGGTGCGGGCGGCGGCTTCCTCCTGGTCGGCCTTCTCGGCGAGGCCCTGGGCGAACTGGTCCTCGGGTTCGCGTCGGCTGAGGATGGCCCGCTCCTGGCGGGCGACGGCGGCCGCGATGGCCGGGTCGACGACGGGGGCGGTGCGGCGGATCTCGGCGAGCGCGCGGTGGTAGCCGGCGCTCGCGTCGTTGCGGGTGCGGACCGGGGCCTCGGGCTGCTCGACGGCCTGGTGGTGCTCGGCCCGCTGGTCGGAGCCGGTGGCGGCGATGGCGCGGGGCGCCAGGACCCGTAGGTCCCGCACCAGGGTTTGGCCGACCTTGCCGTTGATCCGGGCGACCAGCTGGCGTCCGAGCAGGCGCAGCGCTGCTGGAGACCGCCATCGCCTTCCACCACGCCATCCTGGGCCCCGAGGACAACCTGAACGCCACCCTCGCCCGGCTGCGCGACGCCACCGCGAACGGCGACTTCGCCTACTACCTGGACATCGCCCACTTCATGGCCGGCCTTCCCCTCCCTCAGCCCTCCGCCGTGCAGTGGCTCGACGACGAGAACACCGTCCGCACCCGCTGGCGCACCCTCGTCACCAACCGCCAGGACCACCTGCGCACCACCCCGTAGACCACGGCGACAGCGGCCGAGCCCGGCAATCCGGTGCTGGCCGGTCGATGGGCCACCACCACGGGCCCGGCCCATCGACCGGCCAGCACCGGATACCGTGGTGACGAGAAGAGGAGGGCCCGATGAGCGTCCAGCCCGTACACCACCCGCAGCCGCAGCCCCGCGTGCAGCGCACCCCCGACGGCATCGCCGCAGCGCTGCAGGGAGGCCGCCGGATGGAGTTCTACCGCGAGCTCGGCCAGGCCCCCATCGACAAGGTCGAGCAGGTCCTCCACCGCTGGTGGTGCGAGGCCGAGATGGACGCCGACCCCGGGCAGGACCGCATCATCGCCGCCGCCCGCGCCGGCACCCTGCCTACCGCCACCATGGCCGACGTCGTACGGCTGCGCCGTGAGCGGGGCGGAGACCTGCCGGGTGAGTGAGCACGAAGACCCGGACGACCTTTGGCCGGTCCTGCCGTCCGAGGCCGTTCAGGACGCTCTGTCCGACCCCGGCCTGCCGGTCGAGCTGTTCAGCGCGGTCGTCGCGCTCACCGTCGCCATTGCCGAGAATCCCTGGCTCGAAGCCAGCACCGCACGCGACGACGCCGGCGACTGGCGACGGCTCCCGATCCCCCACGGACGCGGCCTGGTCGAGTACGTCATCGACATCGACAACCACCTCGTACGCCTCACCAGAATCATCCCGCTGTGACCCGACGCTGAGTTCACCTGCCGCAGGCGAGCCGGCAGCCCCACGGACTGGAACCACCGGATCCCGTGTGGCTGCTGGTGGCGGCCGCGGTGCGGGCAGTGGTCTCGTCGCTCTGGGCCTGGTCGGTGCCGAGGGCGGCGAGAACGCGCAGGTCGCGGAGTGGTCGGTCAGAGTTCGGGGACGCAGACCCGGCAGAATTTGTAGTTCTTCCTGCCCTTCGGACTGGTTCGTTCCTTCACCCAGGACAGCGCCTCCTCCCTGGTCATCGCGAGAAGGGCCGGGTAGGGGTAGCGGGTTGCGAAGTTGTCGTCCCGGTTCTGCTCGGGCAAGTGGCTGTGGGTCTGAAGGCAGAACTCGTAGCGACTTCCCACCGGCCGGTCGTGCGCCGAGCCGGTCCCTGCACCACGCATCGCGTGGGCAGCGCCGGGACAGGGCGTGCGGTGGAGTGTGTGCCTTCCGGCAGCAAAGGGATAGAGCTCCGGTTGTCCGTACTGACGGTAGCGCTCGTCGACGTCGTCGAAGAACCGGTCGAGCCCTTCGCGGCCCCGGGTGCAGGCGGGACATCCCTCGCCGAGGCACTCTCGGCCTTCAGCCGCTGCCTGTTCCGCACCGGGTCGGCTGATCATGCGGTATCTCCGAGAGCTGCGAATGCCGCGCTCAAGGGCGACATCGTCGGTGCGGGGCGCGGCGGGATCGAACGCTGGCCCGGTACTCGGCGGCGGCGTTCTGGACAGTGAGCAGGTCGCACGCCCGGATGCCGGACAGGTCGGCACCGGCGGGCCGAGCCCGGAGCATCTCGGCGCGCAACTCGCCGCGGACGTGGGTGGCGACGGCGTTGACGTCGCGGTGGTCGCCCAGGTCGGCGGATCCGGCGAGCGCCAGGTCCACGCACTCGCGGATCGCGGCCCGGGTGGCCCGCATGCCCCAGCACGAAGCGCACAAGCCGGCCATGTCCGGGGTACCGCAGTCCTCGCACGGCAGCGTCTGGCGGGCGGCCTCGGCCGCAGCGGCCTGCGCCTCGCGCACGGCACGACGGGTGTCGGCCTCGGCGCACCGCTGCTCGGCCCACTGACGGTCCGCCACCTGCTGCTCGGCGCGCAGCATCGCATGCCGATGCAACCGCTCGTCGACCGCGGTGCGGCGCTGCTCGGCGGTGGCGGCGTCCGGCAGCGCGGAGACCGCCTCGCGGGCCAGGGCCCGGCGGGTGGAGCGGCGGTCGGCGAGGCGCTGCTCGCAGGTCGTGCAGTCGGTTCCGGTGTCCAGGCGGATCCCGTCGTCGCAGGCCAGGTGGGCGCACTCGCGGCGCTGCGGAAGGCCCTTGGCGAGCAGCCAGCCGACCGGGTCGGTGACCAGGGCGCCGCCGCCCTCGGCGCGCAGGCGGTGCCGCAGCCGGTCGGCAAGCGCGGCGGTCGCGTTCGGGCTGCCGGTCAGCCGACCGACGGCGGCGAGCTCCTCCCGCACCGCGACCAGGATCCGGCGCCTGGACCAGGCCCGGCCCAGGCGCTCCCACAGGCACTGCTGAACGCGGCGAGGCGGGACGGTCCAGTGAACGGGTTCCGGATCAGGGGCTGAGCTGCTGGTAGAGGTGTTCCAGTTGCCGGGTGTCGAGAGGCCGTCGGTGGGAGAGGCGGTTGCGGGCGTCGAGCAGGGCGTGGAGACGGTCGGTCTGCGGGGCCGTGAGCCGGACGTGTCCCTGACGTCTCGCGCGGGCGAGCGTGCCGAGTTCCATGCCCCGCAGGACATCGGCGGGTCCCGTGCCGGGGCCGGGCCGGGGGATGTCCCGGCCGGGGCCGTACCTGTCGGCCATCGTCTGGGCCGGCAGGGTCGAGGTGGGCAGGACGCGGGTCACCAAGTCCTCGCGGGCATCGTCCACCAGCGGCAGTAGGGTTCGGCTCTGCGCGAGCCAGACGAGTTTGTCGAGTGGCAGTTCGGCGCCCAGGTCGAGCAGAGCCACCGGTCGTTGGCGCAGGTGGCCGTCCCAGGAGTCCACCTCGCCGGCGTTCCACGGTTGCCGTAGAGGCTGCGACGGCCGGTGGGAGAGTCCGCCGGGAAGACGGGTCCAGGGCACGCTGCCGCTGGTGTGGCCGAGAGCGGCGCAGGTGTGGGTGAGGGCGGGACGCAGGGTGTCGGGGTGGCCGTCCCAGGTGGCGGAAAGGTGGGCGGCATGGTCGAGGTGGGGGCCGCAGATCTCGACGACGGTGGCCAGGACGACGGCTTCCTCGACCCGGTGGCGGGCCGTGAGAGCGACGCGGGAGGTGACGGGCCGGTTCAGCGCTGCTATCGCCGCGGTGTCCAGGCGTCCGAGCGCACCCCACCACCAGTGAACCGCGACGTCCTCGCCGGCGAGCCGGTCCGGGTAGGTGTCGGGCAGGTCCTCGATGGTGGCGAGGACCAGAAGCCTCGGGCGACGGTGGGGCGGCAGGCCCGCCTCCTTGGCCGCCGCCGGCAGACGGAGCAGGAGGTGGGCGAGTGCCTGGGGGTCATGCTCCTGGCCGGCGTCGATGACGTACAGACAGCCGTCGGCGTGGTGGCCGGTGGTGAGCCGCTGGTAGATGTCCTCGTGAGGGCCTGCGGGGGTGGTGTCCAGGAGACCCGCGAGCCGGGCTTCGAGGTCGCGGGCGTCCTGGTCGCGGCCGGCCCGAGGACATGGGACGGCAGGCGCGGAGACGGGGTACGCGGTGCCGTAGGCAGCGGTCAGAATGTCGGCCGCGTAGCCGTCGTCAAGGTCCAGAACCGGCGGCTGTCCCGACCACTGGTGCCCTGGCGACGGCGCCCGGTCGCGGCCGGGGCAGCCCGCGCCGGCGCCGGGCGGTGGAACGGTACGCCAGTGCGCCCGCTGTTCAAGAAGGCTGTCCAGGAGGACGTCCGGGGCGGGCATCGCCCTGGGAAACAACAGAAGGCAGCTGAAACCGGCGTCGAGGTCGGCGGCGATACGGCGCAGCCAGATCCCGGGCCCGGGCAGGGCGGCGAGAGTGTGCCGCTCACCTGCCCGGGGCGTGGTGGCGGCCGTCATCCGCGGGCCGCGAGGGCACGGAAGGTGACGGCGTCCAGGGCGATGCCGTGGTCGCTCTCGTCGAGGATGCCGAGATCGGCGAGGCGTCGGATGATGCCGAGGATCCGGTCTTCCGCGACGTCGATGATGGCGGCGATGCGGGCGGGGGTGTCCGCCTCGGGCTCGTCCAGGAGCTGGGTCCACCGGGAGAGCGTTTCGGCGAGGGCGTTGTCGAGTCCGACCCGTTGCAGGTGGGTGGTGGAGAATCCGGGGGTGGTGGTGAGGGTGCGCACGCCCTTCAGGGCGGCATCCAGGGGGGTGTTCGTGCGCGAGGCCTGGTGGACGGCAGCCTCGACCAACGCGGGCCAGCCGCCAGTGGCCTCGACGAGGCTCCGGCGCTGCTCGGGGGTCGCGAACGGGCATTCCGGCCAGGCGCGCAGGCTGTCGGCGGTCCACCGCTCGGGCCGGATCGCCTGTCCGATGACGTCGGTGCGGGCGTAGATGCCCATCGGGTCGACGAGCATCACCGCCGAACGCAGGACCGGCGCCTGGGCCTTCTTCGCCGAACGGGTCACCGCCGTGTGGTCCTGGAGGAGCGCGAGGGTCTGGGTCAGCTCGTCCTGGCCGCAGCCGCGCAGGTCGGCGACGATCACCTGCGGCGTGCGGTCGCGAGCCCGCTTGGTGACCTCGTCGGCCACGGTCCGGCCGTCGGCGCGGGTGACGGTGATGCCCCGCGCGGTGGCGTAGACCTCGACCGCCTGCACCACGCGCCGGGGGTGGAAGGCCTCGGTCACGCACACCGCGCTCACCCCCTGCCCGATCAGGGAGTGCAACTGCTCCTCGGTCAGGGGGCTGAAGGCGTCGATGCCGTTCTCCTGGCCGAGCAGGCGCCGGGAGTAGCGCGGGTTGTACTCGTAGGGGAGGCTGAACTCGGTCTCCCTCAGCTGGAGCTGGAGAGACTCCTTCGTGCCGAGCATGTTGACCACGTTGGGGCTGCGCACCGCCCACGCCGGGTCGTCGCCGGGCTGCTGGGTCTGGACGAGGACGCCGAGCCCGACCATCTCCTCCAGGTAGATCCGCACGTCGGCGGCGGTGAGGCTGCGGAAGCCCTCCGGCCAGTGGTCGCGGGCATCCTGGAGCAGGCTCTCGGCCTGGTAGCTGAGGCGGTACTCGTCCTGCAGGCTGCGCAGGGCGATGCCCAGGGCGAGGACCTGGTAACGGTCTTCGAGGTTGATGGTCCCACGCAGGCGTTCGGCGATGTGGGCGTGGACCTTGGGCGAGGCGCTGACGGCGGTTACGTCGGCGGCCGTCACGGTGATCGGCCACCGGGCGTCGGTGACGGGCTTTTCCCGCAGGGTCGACACCAGACGCTCGCAGAAGATCTGGACGAGCGAGGCCTGGTAGTTCGTCGCGGCCAGGACCCGGGACACCAGCGCGGGGTGGTCGAAGACGAACCCGAGCGCGGCCATCGGCTCGACGACCAGGCGCTGGGCGTCGGAGATCCGCAACGGGCCGACGAGGACGTCGGCACCGCCGTGCAGGGTGGCGACGTTGGAGAGGTGGCTGAAGCGCTGCACCTGGTGGAGGCCGGCGAAGACGACCTTGAACCGGCGCTGGGTGTTGTCCATGAGGTCCCGAAGCCGCTGCAGGTTGGCGAAGGTGCTCTCCCCACCGCGCCGGTGCACGGCCCGCGAGTCCGCAGTCAGGAAGGAATCGGCCTCGTCCGCGAGGACGAGCAGCCGGCGCTCGGGCATCGCCTTCAGCCAGGTCTCGATCTGCCGGGCGATCACGTCCGGCTTCGCGTCCGCCGAGGACTTCTCGCCCAGCACGCCGACGGCGCGCAGCGCCAGGGCGAGCTCGTACCAGATCCGCTCCGCGGGTTCGGCCTCCCCGATGCCCCGGGCCTTGAGGTCGATGTAGACGGCCTGGTGGTGCGGCACACCGGGGAACGTCGCCTCCACACGGCGCAGCAGCGCCGACTTGCCGAGCTGGCGCCCACCGTAGATGAACATGCCGGTGCGTGGGTCGACGACCTCCCGCAGCTCCTGGTCGCGGCCGTAGAAGACCTCCGGCGGGACCTGACCGGCGACGAACGGCGTGTAGGCGTGGAACGCGCCCCACGGCAGGGTGACGCGCTGGAGCGCGCGAAAGGAGCGCGGGGAACGGGCCGCGATCCAGCCCAGGACCGCCGGGTCGACCACAAGGGCCTGGCGCAAGCCGGCCCGGGCGCGGGCGACGAGCTCGCGCCGGCCGGACAGGCCCATCGGGTGGAGGTAGAGGATGATGGTGGCGCCGTTGTCGTGTTCGTCGAGGAGGTCGAGCACGCTGCGCCCGACCTGCTCGTCGGAGACGATGACCACCGAGTACCGGCCGTTGGCGTCGGAGCCCAGCGTCGCGACGTAGCCGGGGCGGGATTCACTGGCGCGGGCGCGGAACGTGCCGCGGATCTGCCCGAAACGGCGCCGGCCGTCGTCGACGGGAGCGAGAGAGCCCTGTTCGGGTTCCAGTCCCAGCAGACGCAGGACGGGCTGGAGGTGGCGCTGCCACTCCTGGCCGCGCACCGTGGCGTTGCAGAGCGATTCCCAGGCATCGAGCGCGGTACGGACGCCTTCGGTGAGTTCGCCTCCGTGGGCGTAGTGCCGAGCCCAGGGTCGGGCGCTGTAGCCCTGCCGGTGGCGGGCGCTGTCTCCGGGCACGTCGAGACCGGCCATGAACTCGGTGAGTTCGGTGCCTCGGTCGAAGGTGGTCCAGTCGGGCAGCGGTTCGCCGCGCTTGGCCAGGTGGTAGAACTCCTCGGCGGTGACGGTGTCGTGGTTGGCGATGAGCTCGGCGAAGCGGGCCCGGTCCTTCTCGTCGAGGTCGAGGTCGGCGATGTCGGCCCGCAGCTGCGTCGTGTACTGCTGAATGGCGTCGCGCAAGCGGTCGGCGAGGCCGCTGATCTGCTCCACGGCCGCCCTGTAGGCGCCGGTGGGCCGGGGCTGGTCCAGGCGCTTGAGTTCCGCGTCGAAGCCGCGTGCGGTGACGGGGTCCAGGTGCTGCTGCTGCTGGGTACGCAGTTCGGCCAGCAGGCCGGAGGCGATGGTGTGCTCGGCGCGCAGCCGGGTGTTCCACTCGGTGCGGGCGGCCTCGATGGCGCGCGTCTGGTCGTCGGGCCGGGTGGGGGGCTCGGTGACGGAGGGGACGGAGGCCTGGGCGAGGGCGGCGGTCAGTTCCTCGGCGAGGTGGAGGTCTCCGTGCTCGCAGTGCCCACGCAGGGCGGCGGAGGCGTCGATGTCGACCAGCAGGGGGCGCAGGGCCTGCGCGAAGCCGTCGCCGTCGGGGTCGGGGCTTCCGTCGGTGTGGCGGGGCAGACCGGTCAGGACGAGCAGGGGCCGCGTGTCGGGCTGGTGGTCGCGCACGTCGTCGGGGAAGCCGTCGGTGTCGGTGACGATGATCGGGGTGACCGGACGGGACTCACCGCGCAGCCACTGGCAGAACAGGTCCAGCAGGGCGCCGTCGACTCCGGGCAGCGGCCGTGCCTGCGAGGCGGCGGTCAGCAGCGGGCGCAGGGAGGAGGCGACGTCGGTCCGGGCACCGGCCTCGGTCAGCGCGACGTTCCGGGCGCGGGTGAGGAGGTCACCGACCGCGGTGATGGCACGCAGCAGGGCGCGCTTGGCCTTGGCCTCGATGGCCTCCTTGGCCTGCTTCGGGGTGGCGACCAGTGCGTCGGCCGCCTCGATCATCCGCTCCCCGGCGTCCCGGCGCGCGAAGTGGTCGGCGGCCTGGTCGAGTTCCTCCACACCGGCCCGGCCCTCGGACCAAGCGACGACCGTGGTGAGGGTGGCGCCCAACGGCTGGCCCTCGGAGACGAGCCGCGTCAGGACCTGGGTGGCCCGCTCATAGCCGGTACGCCGACGCGGCAGCTCGGCGAGCAGACCGCGGGCCTCCTCCCGGATCTGCTCCGCAGTGGCACCGGGCAGCGTCTCC
This sequence comes from Kitasatospora sp. NPDC059973, assembly GCF_042737525.1. Classification (NCBI taxonomy): domain Bacteria; kingdom Bacillati; phylum Actinomycetota; class Actinomycetes; order Kitasatosporales; family Streptomycetaceae; genus Kitasatospora; species Kitasatospora sp. NPDC059973. The sequence continues at coordinate 82,880 of NZ_JBHWUI010000010.1, forward strand.
AGGAGCCACCCGCCGGTGGGGTCGACGCGCTGACAGTGACGGACGGTCTGAGTGGCCGCCGTGACCAGCTGGGCCCACGGCTCGGGCAGGCCGGCGGCCGGGTCGGGCTGGTTGAGCAGGTCGTTGGGCCAGCCGGCGACCAGACCCGCGCGCAACGACGCCACGGTGGCGGCCACCTGGGCGCCACGGTCACTGCGGAAGTCGGTGGCGCCGTGGCCGAACGCGGACAGGACCGCGGTGCCGGCGAGGTCGTCCTCGCACGCGAACGCGGCCTCCGCGAAGGCCATCGTGGCGGCGCGCAGCGGCGACTCGTCGGATCCGCGGGTGAGCCAGTAGGCCTCCGCGAGGCGTCCCTGTCGGACGAGGGCCTCGACGGGAGTGCTTCCCTGCTCGGCGTCGGACCAGGGGAGTATCGCCGGCCCCCGGTCCTCCAGAACCGCTGTCAGCGTGCTGCCCGCGCCGGAGTCAGGGGCCCCGGGGACGGGAGCGGGGACGGAAACGGGCTCGGGGACGGGGACGGGAACGATCGGCTCGTCGAGCGGGTCCTGGCTCCGGGTGGCCACGGACACGGGGTCCGGCTCGGGGTCCGGCTCGGGGTCCGGCTCGGGGTCCGGCTCCGTGACGATGTCCCTGGGCGTGACATCCCCGGTCCACGCGGGGACGGAGGCCTTCTCCTCGTCGCACGGCGGGGTCGCGGTCGCCGTCGGGGCCGACTGGTCCTCTGCCGCCTCGTCGGGCACCACTCGCGGGCCCGGGAGAACGGCTTCCTCCCGCCGCGGGCCCGGCACGGCGGTGCCGGCCTCGCCGTCCGAACCCTCCAGCTCACGCAGCTGCTCGGCGAAGCGCTCGCGCGCCTGGACGAGGTGGCCGCGCAGGACCTCGTCGGCCGTCACCTCGATCATGGCCGCGAGCTGCTGGTCCTGAATCTGGAGTTCGGCGATGCGTGACTCGCGCGCGCGGACGTCCTCCTCAGCGACGGCGATCGCGGCCAGAACCAGATCGAGGTCGGTGAAGCCCGCGTCGTCCGCCCAGGCCTGACCCGCCTCCGTGAGCCGCTCACGGAGGCGGCCGCGTGCGTCCAGGTACGCGGTCACGGGTACGGCGATATCGGGGGCGACGTGCTGGCCGGCCGCGATCCGGTCGGCGGCGACCAGGAGATCGGCCGTTAAGCCAGCGGCCTGTTCTCTCAGCTCACGCGCGGTGTCTGACAACTGCGCGGCGGTGACCGGTTCGCTCTTCACCTGGTGGCTCTCTCGCTCGGAGGACGGCGGACGCTGCGGATCGCCGTCACAGGAACACTGATAGGGGGCGGCGGGCGCGTCCGCGCACGCCAGCAGCCCGGTGAGACCGTCTCCGGCGGTGCCCAGGATTTCCGGATCCCGGTCGGCCAGCGCGAAGAGGCTCAGCCGAGCCAGCGTCGGCGGCAGTGCCCGCAGCATGAGTCGCAGCTGCTCCGGATTCGGAGCCAGGACTTCCTGCTCGGAGAAACCGTAGGCGTCTGTGAGCAGATTGGCGGCGGCTTCGATCGCCTGCTGCCCGATGGAACGCAGGTCGGAGACCGGGAGCGTCGCGATACGGGTCCGCGCGGCCCTGAGCTCACGCGGCTTCCAAGCCGATCCGGCCGGCCGTCCCAGGACCCGGATACCCGCGGAGAAGGGCAGGACCGTTGGAATACGCAGCAGGTCACCAAGGCGTTCGTCGTCCAGGCCAACGAGCCACCCGCGCAGCTCGCTCACCACGGTTTGCATGGCCCCGCAGTCTGCCAGATCACCACGGTTCCCGGACAGTTGTGAGCGATTTCGCCTTCCGGAAGAGAGCTGGCCATCAGCGTCCAGCTCGCCGTACCGGCGCAGCGCGAAAGGGGCCGGAGGGCCATCCCCGCGAGCGTGGGGGCCGCTGTCCGGAGGGTTGGTCAGCGAGGGCATGGGTCGGGCAGGGTGTCGGTCATGGTGAACAGCAGGGTGTTGGTGGGGTTCGTGGCTGCGCCGGCTGGTTGGCGGGTGGCGCTCAGGTGTCCGGAGGATCGTCTGGTCCTGGTGGTGCCGGTCGTGGGTTGGCTGCCCATCCCGGAGGACAGCGGTTCGATCATGGGCTCTGAGCTGGAGCCGGTGGTGCTGTTCGACGATGTTGGGGAACCGATCATCTCGACTGTGGCCGACACGTCGGAGAGCTGGAGAGACGGTTCCTCGGTCTACCAGGTGCTGGCACCTGGCCGGGAGGTCCGGGAGGTTCCCGAAGGCTGGTCGGTCCAGGACTACGGGCAGTAGGACCCTGCCTCTAAATGAGTCTCGGACAACCCAGCTACCCCCCGGCCGCTCTGCCCTTCCACACGTCCAGCGCCACGCGACATGCTCCCCGTCCCGCAGGACGCAGATTGCTGCCCCGATCTCCTCGGATCCGCCGGCAGGCCCACCACACCCCCGGGCCCATCGCCGAACGCCTCCGGGCCAACGCCGACCGGCTGGGGTCGTGGGCCGACGAACACGACCGCACCCGCCTCACCGAGCCGGAGACAACGCCGCGATGACCCCCGCCCTCGATGAACGTGACCGGATCCGCGCCGCCATGCAGCGCATCTTCGCTGGGACTGCGCAGCACTCCAACGGCGCGCTGACTATCGTGGCCCTCGCCCAGGAAGCCGGAGTCCCCCGCAACGCCCTGACCCAACGCCACCCCGATCTGCGCAACGAGTTCTACGACCACGTCCAGCAGCGCGGCGTCGTCCCGGACACCGAAGCCCGCCTGCGGGCCACTGTCGCCAAGCTGAAGAAGACGATCGCCGCAAAGAACAAGGAGCTCGGCCAGCTCCGCGCCGACGTCCCAGCCCTGGTGCGTGTCGTCAACCAGCTCACACTAGAGAACCAACTGCTTCGCGACCAGCTGGTGGCCGACGATCCCCAGGTCATCCCGCTCCGCCCCCGCTCCCCGCAGCGGTGATGACCCGGGTGGGCCAGATGCCCTTCGTCAGCCGTTCGGCCGTCGACGGCGCGGCCACCAGTTTCCGTGTCCCGATGTGCTGGACGTTCCAGGTCACGAGGAGATGGTGGCCTTCTCGATCACCACGTCCTCCACCGGGACGTCCTGGTGGTGGCCGCGCCTTCCTGTCTTGACGGCCATGATCTTGTCGACGACGTCCATACCTTCGACGACCCTGCCGAAGACGGTGTAACCCCAGCCCTGCGTTGTCTGAGCCGTATGGTCCAGGAAGTCGTTGTCGCTGAGATTGATAAAGAACTGGGCGGACGCCGAGTGCGGGTCGTTGGTGCGGGCCATCGCCACGGTCCCACGCGTGTTATGCAGGCCGTTGTTCGCCTCACTGTGGATGGTCGCCTCGGTCGCCTTCTGATCCATGTCGGGCGTGAATCCGCCGCCCTGGATCATGAACCCGGGGATCACTCGGTGGAAGATCGTGTTGTCGTAGTGGCCCTTCTTGACGTAGTCCAAGAAGTTCTCGACGGTCTTGGGAGCCTTCTCGGGGTCCAGCTCAATCCGGATCACCCCGAAGTTGGTGTGCAGCTCGATCACGCCGTTCTCCTCTACTCGGCAACTCTGACACCGCTCAGCCTGGCATAACGATGACCGGCTAGCTGACACACCGTCACCCAACAGCGGATCCGATCTCAGAAAACCAACTCGCTGACTTGACAGACATCCCATGAGCTGGCGTGTCAAACAGCGAGTGCATGGGCCGGGCGGGACGAGGCGGTTACCTCGTCCCACGGCTGCTTGTACTCGACCCGGCGAACGGTTTCGTCGATCGAGCGGGGCTCGTCAGCCGGCGGTCTTCCGGTCGGGTCACTGGCTTGTCGGAGCTGTGGCCTAAAGTGCAGCCTCTGACAGGCTGACGGACGGAGAGGGGTCGGGCGATGGCCGAGGCATGGGATCGGCTGCGGGCGATCATGGGCGAGCCGGTGTACACCCCGGCGCGGGTGCCATGGGAGCTGGCACCGGCGGAGCTTGGGGTCCAACTGCCGTCGGACTACCGGGCGTTCATCGACCTGTACGGCGCGGTAAACCTGAACGGCGAGTGGGGCGTGCGGTCGCCGGTTCTGCGTCCCCGCGTGTTCGGATCGCCGGGCGGCATGGCGGGGTGGCGCTTCGAGACCGACACCGAGTTCCGGGTGCAGGTCGAGGGCGAGGACGAGTTCTGGGACCAGGAGCACACCCCCGTGTTCCCGGACCCGGGCGGACTGCTGCCCTGGGGCATGAACAGCAACCATGTGTACTGCTGCTGGCTGACCACCGACCCGGACCCGGAACAGTGGCCGGTGGCCGTCTTCTGCGACTTCGACGGCGTCGACGACGGTGAGCTCGACCGCTTCGACGGCGGCTTCGCTGAGTTCGTGGCGACCGTCCTCACCGGCGGCTACGCCCATGAGGACGAGTTGCTGGTGCGCCCGGACCCGGAAGAGTGGGGACCTCAACCGGCCCGACCACTCTGGACACCCTCCTACGACTGGACCGGCAAGGACTGGGGCGCGGAGTGGGGCATCACCTGGTACCGGCCCACCGGGTCGACGGAGATGCCCTGGACCAGGTAAGGACGGTCCGGGTACGCCACCGTGACTGTGCCCCTTCGCCGCCGCACCGACCTGCCGGGCCGTCTCCATGATCTCCTCATCGCTCTTCACCATGCCCACAGGTCTAGGTCCGCGAGGCCGGTGGGCAGGCCGACCGGGGCGCCGACGTACGAGCCAATGCCCTCGACCTCGTCGAGGACGCCTTCCATGACGTCGGCCATCGGGCGCGCCTCGACCCAGCTCGGGCTGCGGCCGGTGGTCACGGCGTACACCTCGGCCTGGATCGCCTCGACCAGGTCGGTGGTGGGGGTGTCGGCGTGGGCGAGGTGGTCGATGCGCGTTGCCGTCTCGATCAGCCGGCGGCGCAGCGCTTTGTCCTCGACCAGGAGGGCGAGGGCTTCGGCTTCGGCGGTGCTGCGGACCATGTTGACGAGCTTGTGCAGGTAGTCCCGGCCGCCGGCCCTTGCCAGCAGACCCTGCTCGGTCAGCTTCGCCGCGACCTTGATGGGGTCGGTGGACTCCCCGGCCGCGTAGAGCTCCAGCACCACGGTGTAGATGAACTCGTGGGCGACCCGGTAGAAGCTGGTCGGGTGCAGGATCTCGACGACGTCGGCGACCGCCTCCTTGGAGCGCATCGTCGTGCCCAGGAGCACCTGCTCGGCACGCAGGTCGTGGGGCACCTCGAATGCCGGGTTGGCGCCGTCCGAGTCCTGCTCGTTCACGCGCTTCCACCTCGCTGCTGATCTGCTGCGGCCCGGTCCGGGGCCGGCGAACGGGTTGTCGCGGCCACCCTGTCGCACCACCGCGCGGTTGTCCCGGCTTTCCCCGAACGAGCGAGGCCGGCTGCAACTCACGCCGCTCCGGTCCGCGGCGGGGCCAGGCGGGCGGTGCGCAGCGGGATCGCCCCGGCCCGGGTGGCGCGGGCGACAGCGTGAGCGGCCCGGTGGCGTTCGCGCTGCTGGCGGGTGTGCTTGCCGGTGTCGTTGGCTTCTCTGCCATGTTCCTTGCCGCACCGGCAGCGGGGCTCGGTGGGTGCTACATATCGACTCGGTGTCGCTGAATCTCTTCCGCACTCCATCCGGTGACGGCCGCAACGTCCTTGTCCGGTGTCGAAAGCAGCGAGAGCCATTCGCGCAGCGCGTCGGCCAAGGAGTCGGGCAGGCCGAAGGAGTTCACCGGGGGCTCGTCAACGCCCTCGCCAACGTGGTCGATGTGGAACCACATGCCCATCGGGTCCAGGCGGGCCGCCACAGCATCGTAGCCATCGGGGCCATTTGTACCGGCCTCAATCACCGCGCCTGAGCGCCAGTCTGTGATCTCCCAGGAGTCCATTCCGGCCTGACCGCCGCTCACAATCCGGTGTCCGGTCTCTTCGAGGCGCCGGATCTCTCCCTCGCGCGCCTCCTCGGCTGCCAGGTTTGCGCGCAGGAGCTCGCAGATGTACTCCCTGATCGGCCCGTCGAGAGCCGTCTGCTGGGTGTTGCCAGTCGTGCCGCTGGTGGTCATGGTCATCTCTCCTCGGTGGCGGCCGCCGTGGCGACGGACGGCAGGGTCGACGGTAGCGGTCGGCGGGCGAGCGGTGGAGCGGTCCTGGTCACGCGGCACCAGGGAGGGTCTCCGGTTGGGCACGGTTGGTGCGCAGCGGGACGGCGTGCCGGCGGGCAACGGCAAGGGCAGCATGGTGACGCGCGAGGGCTTCGCGGGCTCGGGCGGTTCGGGCCAGTGCCTCCTCGTCGTCTTCGACGGAGGGTCGGTGCGCTTCCTCGGGTTCACGCAGGCGGTTGTAGTGCTGGCGGAGGATCTCCTCCGTCGCAGCAGCCTGTTCGTTGAGCGCGGCCTGACGGGCCTGGGCCTGGTCGCGCATCTGCTGGCTGAGCCGCTGGTAGGCGGCGTGGTCGGCGAGCGGGGGCCGCGCCGGCTGCGCGGCCGGCCGGTCGTCGCGGTGGGTGGGCCGGTCGCCTTGGTCCTGGTCGTGCTGCACCACGGGGGCGGGGCCGACGCGAACGTCGATGGCCGGACGGTGCCGGGCCGCAGCTGCTCGAGGTCGGCGAGGATCTGGCGGGTCTGGTAGCGGAGTTGGGCGGCCCAGGCCGGAGAGTCGGCAACCACGCGCAGGCGGCGGGTGGTCGGGTCGTAGCCGGCGAGGTGCCAGTGGGCGGCCGCCTCGGCGCCAACGATCGCGGGCCAGCGGTCGCGCAGGCCCCCGCCCGCGGTGCCGAGGGTCCAGCCGTGGGTGGCGACCAGGGTGAGGAACACGTCCGCGATCGGCTCGGGTTCGCGCGGGCCTCGCCGCGCGACCGTGGCCTGCCGGGTGGTGCGCTGGGCGGGAACGTTGCCGCTGGTGCGGGCGGCCTGGCGGGCGGCGCGCAGGGCGGTGCGTGCGAGGTCGGCGCCCGTGGTCTGGGGCTGCGTCATCAGGCGTTCACCGCCTCGCGGGCCTGCCCGGCGGCGGCCGCGCGGATCCGGTCGGCGCGCTCGCGCAGGACTTTGACGGACTTGAGGCGGCGGTCGAGGAGGTGGCGGGCGGTGCTGGCGCGGGCCTCGTGGGCGGCACGGTCGGCGGCTTCCCGAGCGGCGCTTCGGGTGGGGTGGCGGTGGGCGGAGCGCAGCGCGGCGTCGCGGGCCAGTTCGGCCTCGGCATCGGCCAGCGGGGAGCGGGCCAGCAGCACGAGAGCGCTGGCGCGGTACTCGGTGACAGCGTTCTGGACGGCGAGCAGGTTGAAGGCCCGCAGAGCCGACGGATCGGTGCCGGCGGGGCGGGAGCGGAACATCTCCTGGCGCAGCCCGTGGTGGACCTGGCGCGCGATGGCGTTGACGTCCTGGTGGTCCGAGAGGTCCGCCGATCCGGCGATCGCCAGGTCCACGCACTCGTGGACGGCGGCGCGGGTGGCCCGCACGCTCCAGCACGGCGCGCACAGTCCGGCCGCGTTCCCGGTGCCGCAGTCCTCGCACGGCGCCGCCCGGCGTGCGGCCTCGGCGGCCTCGGCCCGCGCTTGCCGTACGGCCCGGCGGGCGTCGGCCTCGACGCGTCGCTGCTCGGCCCGCTGACGGTCGGCCACCTGCTGCTCGGCGCGCAGCATCGCGTGCCGGTGCAGGTGTGCGTCGACCGCCCCACGACGCTGGCCGCCGGTGGCTCCGTCCGGCAGCTGGGCGACGGCCTCGCGCACCAGGGCCGCGCGGGTCGAGCGGCGGTCGGCGAGCTGCGTCTCACAGGTCACGCAGCCGGTGCGGGTGTCCAGCCGGATCCCGTCGTCGCAGGCCGGATGGGCGCATCCGGCCTGCTGGGGCAGGCCCCTGGCCAGCAGCCAGCCGACCGGGTCGGTCACCAGGGCGCTGCCGCCCTGCTCGCGCAGCCGGTGCTGCAGCCGGTCGGCCAGCGCGGCGCCGGCGCTGCCGTTGCCGGTCCACAACCCGACCCGGGCCAGCTCGGCCCGCACCGCAGCCACGATCCGGCGCCTGGACCAGGCCCGGTCCAGGCGCTCCCACAGGCACTCTACCGGCGCGAGGACCTGGTCCAGGTCCTGCGGCGGCCGCGGCACCGACCGGCTCGCGGTCCGGACCGGGACGGGCAGCTCCTGGTCGTGCTGGTCGAGGGGGAGGGGGGTGTTCGGCTTGTCCCCGCGCAGCGGGCCACCCACACCACCACCGACCGTCGGGCGGGCCTCGGCCTGCTCCACCGAGGCGGTGCCGGCGTGGTCCTCGCGCGTACCCGCACGCTCCGGCCAACGGTGCTCAGCCACGGCGGCGGCTACGCCGGAAAAGCCACCATCCACATCAGCATCGCCCACTACCTCAACCACCAAAGAGTGGGAGGTGTGAAGGGGGGTCGTAGCGCCGAGGTCTGAAATCTCGCCCCCGGCGGTCTCGTCCACCTCGCTGACCTGCGAATTCTCCTCCGTCACAGGAGCCTCATCCAGGGGGGTCGTAGCGCCGAGGTCGTCGACAACACCGCCACGGGTGTTCCGGGCCGCCTCCCGGCGCACCGGACCGGCCTGTTCCGCCGACTCCACCGGTACCGACCGGTGCGCGGCCGCCACCGCGGGCAGCACGATCCGCGACCGCGACAGCAGCCCGCCCGCCCCGCGCCGCGGCCGCTCCACCAGCCCGGCCTCCGCCAGCCGCGCCAGCACCTCCACCGCCCCGGCCGGAGTACAGCCCAGCATCCGCGCCAGCGTCACCGCCGGCCGACCCGCGTCAGTGTTCACCGTCCCACCGCACAGCCGCACCCGCCCGGACTTCCCGGCCTCCAGCACCAGCAGCAGCGCCGCCAGCCGGTCCGTCGCCGCACCCCGGCCCGTCCGCCCGGCCAACAGACCCCTGTCCCGCACCCCTCCGCCAGCCGTCGCCCAGCCCGGCGCGAACAGCACCTCGACCAGGCGCAGCAGCACCGCCAGCTCCTTCCGCGTCAGGTTCAGCGGATTCCCCGCCACCCCCCGGGCGGCCTCCAGTGCGCCCACCCGGCACTCCAGGGCCTGGTCGACCCGGTAGTCGTCCGCGAAAGTCTCTACCGACACCGCTCCCGTGTCGCGAACCAGACGCGCCACCGCCTTCATCCGACCCGCGGACAGTCCCAGCCACCGGCCCAGCTCGCCCTTGCGGATCACCACCGCACGCGTCTCGTACGGCGTGCGCGACATCAGCACCACCGCCGCCAGTCGCACCGGATCAGGAGCACCCACCAGACCCGGCGCGGCCAGCAGCGCCCGCACCGCAGCACGCAGCCGCAACCGCATCCCGGGTGACAGCACCAACGGCGCCAGCGGCGGACGAGACCCGGATTCGGGCTCTGACCCCCTGGCCGCCGATTCGACCGGCGCGGCGGACTGCCGGCCGCGACCCGCCGGACCGGCCTCCTCGACCGCGGCCTCCCAGAGCCAGCCGGCCTCGGCCGGGTCGCACTCGGGCCACTCCTGGCCGTATTCGTCGTCGTACGGATCCTCGACCGGCGCATCCCACAACGAGGCGCTGTCCACCGGCCCGGCCGGGCCGGGTGACAGCGCCACCGCCGCATGCGGGTAGGGTCGCGACCCCACCCCCCGCAGGCCGGGAACC
>NZ_JBHWUI010000011.1:0-88692 GCF_042737525.1 Kitasatospora sp. NPDC059973
CGACCACGCCGTCCGGCCCGGCCCCGGGCGTGCCGGCCCCGGGGACGCCGGGCGCCCCGGGTGCGCCCGGCAGCACCGCGCCCGGCCCGTCGGCGAGCGGCCCGCCCGGTTTGCCGTCCAGTCCGTGGCCGTTCCCGCGGCCCGCCGCGGGGTCGGTCAGCGGTATGCCGCGGACCTCCTTGCCGTCCTTGTCGGTCAGCACCGGCAGGCCGTCCCTGCCCAGCACCGGCCGCCCCTGCTCGTCCACCTTCACGGCGAGGTCCTCGACCCCCACCACCGGCTTGCCGTCCGGGCCCTGGACGACGAGCAGCCCGCTCGGGTCCGTCACCGTCGTGCCGTCGGCCCGGACGATGACCGGGTCTCCGTGCTCGTCGAGCACCGGCCGGCCGGCCTCGTCGAGCTTGACCGCCAGCCCCGGCACCCCGACCACGGGCCGGCCGTCCTGACCGAGCACCACCGCCAGGCCCGCGCCGCCCGCGCCCAGCACGCCCGGCTCGCCGAGCACGGCGGGCAGCCCGGCGGCGACCGGGTCGAAGGCCCCGCCGGTGAACGACGCCGGACGCACCCCCGGGACGCCGCCCGGCGCGAGGCGCAGCAGCGCGACCACGGCGGGCTCCTTGAGCGTGCCGTCCAGCCCGTCCTTCATCGCCCGGCCGAGCTCGTCCAGCAGGCCGCCGATCTTCAGCCCGGCGGACTCGACGGCGGCCGCCGCCACCGCTTCGGCGACGTGTTCGGTGGCGGCGTCGCGCACCCCGGCCGCCACCGCGCCGAGGCCCTGCCGCAGCCCGCCGAAGACCCCGCCGGGCGCCGCTCCGTCGCCGCGGGCGGCGGTGGCGACCTCGGCCGCGGCCGCCTTGGCCCGGGCCGCCTGCTCCTCGGCCTTCTTCAGCTCGGCGGCCAGCTCGGTGAGGGTGGCGACGAGGTCGGCCTTGCAGCTGTCGACGGCCCGGGCGGCCTTGTCGAAGGCGCCGGCCACCAGGATCGTGGCGCTGTGCGCGTCGTCCAGGTGGCCGGTGCCGCGGCCGCTGAACGCCCGCCAGTACTCGCCGAAGGCGTCCACCGCGCGGCCGGAGTTCTCCCCGGTGACGCGCTTGGCGGAGTCCCCGCCGCGCTTGCCGAGGCGCTCGGCCTCGACGCCGAAGTCGCGCCAGAGGCCGGCCGCCCTGCGCAGCCCGTCCTCGTCGGCCTGCGGCCACTGGTGGCCGGTCCTGGCCAGCAGCGGTGCCAGCTCCTCGGGCAGCTTGCGGGACATGCGCTTCCCCCTTCGACGTACGGACTTCGACGTACGGACCGCGGCGTGCGGACTTCGGTGTGGCGGGCCACGACGTGCGGGCCACGGCGTGGCGGAGCACGGCGGCGACGGAACACGGGGTGCCGACCGCCGCGCACGGACCGCGTCACCCGCGGTCCGCGTCCGGCGGACGGCCCCGGCCGTCAGGCCGACCTGTCCTTGGGGACGGTCGTACGGGCCCCCGGGGTTGCCGCAGGCGTCACCGGCCCGCCCTGCCCCGCCGCGCCGCCGAAGCCGGCGGCCGCCGCGGTCTCCGCGTCGACGGTCCGCTCGGCCATGGTGTGCAGCCCCGAGCCGACCTGCCCCAGCTGCCCGGCCAGCCCGCGCAGACCGCCGAGCAGACCGCCGCGCGCGTCCTTGTAGGCGGCGGCGAATCCGCTGCCCGGCCGGTCCTGCCCCCACGGGCTGCCGAGCGCCGCGAGCGACTGCTCCAAGGTGCTGGCGGCCTTCCCGAAGTCCTCCGAGATCTTTTCGAACTCGCGCCCCTCACCGTGCAGTTCCCACGGTTTGAGGGCGAAGGTGCCGCCTCCGGCATCGCCGTTGCCACTGCCGCTCGCCATCCCCGTACCTCCCCGTAGCGGACCGGCCGCCATCCTAGAGGGGCGGCCGCGCCGGGCCGCAGCGCGCCGGAGACCTCTTCACCCCGCCTTCACCTCGCCCGACGGCGGCTCCGACCGCCGCCGCTGGGCGAAACCACCGCAAATCCCCCGCCCGCAGGCGGTTCGCACCGCCGTGAAGGCTCTACCCTTGCCGGGTGGCAGCAGCAGAGACCTCCAAGAAGAAGACCAAGGCCGGCGCGACCCCGGTCGACCTCGCGATGCCGACCCTGCGCGTTGAGGTCCCGCTCGACGCCCCGCGCCCCGAGGTCCCGCTCGACTTCCCCCGGGCCTGGGTCGAGTTCGCCGACCCGGCCGACGAGGAGCAGGTCTTCCGCTGCGACCTCACCTGGCTGACCTCCCGCTGGACGTGCATCTTCGGCCGGGGCTGCCAGGGCATCCGCGAGGGCCGCGGCGAGTCGGACGGCTGCTGCACGCTCGGCGCGCACTACTCGGACGAGGACGACGAGCGGCGCGTGGCCGGCCACGCGGCCCGGCTGACGCCCGAGATCTGGGAGAACCACCCGCACGGCACCGACGCCAAGGGCCGGATCCGGCTCGACGGCGGCATCACCATGTTCGACGAGGACGGCGACCGGCAGACCCGCCGGGTCAACGGCGCCTGCCTCTTCCTCAACAGCCCCGGCTTCGCCGGCGGCGCCGGCTGCGCGCTGCACACCCTCGCCCTCCAGGAGGGCAAGGAGCCGCTGGAGACCAAGCCGGACGTCTGCTGGCAGCTCCCGGTGCGGCGCACCTACGACTGGATCGACCGCCCGGACGACACCCGCTACCTCCAGGTCACCATCGGCGAGTACGACCGCCGGGGCTGGGGCCCGGGCGGCCACGACCTGCACTGGTGGTGCACCGGCAGCCCGGACGCGCACACCGGCCCGGACCCGGTGTACATCAGCTACCGCCCCGAGCTCACCGAGCTGATGGGCAAGGCCGGGTACGAGGTGCTGGCCGGCCTCTGCGAGCAGCGGATCGCCACCAAGGGCGACCGCAAGGTGGCGCCGCACCCGGCCGACCCGGGCCGGAAGCCGGGCCGCAAGAAGTAGCCCGCCGGTACGCCCTCGCCGCCGCCCGGCGCCCGGCGCCCCACCGCCACGTGTCGATGCCGCCTACTTGTCGATGTCGCCGACGACGAAGAACATCGAGCCCAGGATGGCCACCATGTCGGCGACCAGGGTGCCGGGCAGCAGTTCGGTGAGCGCCTGGATGTTGTTGAAGGACGCCGAGCGCAGCTTCAGCCGCCACGGCGTCTTGTCGCCGCGCGAGACCAGGTAGTAGCCGTTGACGCCGAGCGGGTTCTCCGTCCAGGCGTAGGTGCTGCCCTCAGGGGCCTTGAGCACCTTGGGCAGCCGCAGGTTGACCGGGCCGGGCGCCAGCGTGGCGAGCTTGTCCAGGCAGGCGTCCGCGAGGTCCAGCGCGTTGACGGTCTGCTCCAGCAGGCACTCGAACCGGGCCAGGCAGTCGCCCTCCTCACGGGTGACCACCGTCAGCACCGCGCGCAGCTCGTCCGAGCCGTACGCCAGGTAGGGCTCGTCGCGGCGCAGGTCGAAGTCGAGCCCGCTGGCGCGCGCGATCGGGCCGCTGACCCCGTACGCCTCGGCGTGCGCCCGGCTGAGCACGCCGACGCCGGCGGTGCGGGCCCGGAAGATCTCGTTGCCGAGGACGAGCTCCTCGAAGACCGGCAGCTGCGAGCGGACGGTGGCGATCGCCGCCCGGACCCGGCCGAGCCAGCCGGCCGGCAGGTCCTCCTTGAGGCCGCCGACCCGGTTGAACATGTAGTGCATCCGGCCGCCGGAGGCCTCCTCCAGCACGTGCTGGAGGTCCTCACGGCCGGTGAAGGCGTGGAAGATCGGGGTGATCCCGCCCAGCTCCAGCGGGTAGGAGCCGAGGAACATCAGGTGGTTGAGGACGCGGTTCAGCTCGGCGAGCAGGGTGCGGATCCAGACCGCGCGCTCGGGCACCTCCATGCCGAGCATCCGCTCGACGCCGAGCACCACGCCCAGCTCGTTGGCGAACGCGGAGAGCCAGTCGTGCCGGTTGGCCAGCATGATGATCTGCCGGTAGTCACGGGCCTCGAAGAGCTTCTCCGCGCCGCGGTGCATGTAGCCGATCACCGGCTCCGCGGTGACGATCCGCTCGCCGTCCAGCACCAGCTTCAGCCGCAGCACACCGTGGGTCGCCGGGTGCTGCGGGCCGATGTTGAGCACCATGTCGGTGCTGCCCGCCGCGCCGGTGAAGTTCTCGGCTCCCGCCCCGATGCCGACCGTGGTCTCCCTCATGACCCGAGAGTCTGCCATCCCCCGAGGCCGGCGAGGGTCTCCGGTACCGGCATGCGGACGGCCTGGGCGAGCCAGCCGAACGCGCCCAGGCCCGCCGGGTCGGTCAGCTCGGCGGCCTCCCCGGCGCCGCCGAGCGCCCGCAGGTAGGCCGCCGGGTCGGTGGACGCCAGCGCCAGCGGCGGTCGGGCACCGCTCACGCCGAGCGCCCGCAGCGCCTCGCGCTGCGTCGTCCACAGGCTGTGGACGGCGGGCGCGGCCACCGCGTCCAGCGCCACGTGCGCGGTGAGGTCGCAGGAGCCGTCCGGCACCGGGCGCACCTCCCGGCCCGCCCGGAACCCGGTCAGGGTGGGGAGGGGCGGGCGGCTCGCGGCGGTGTGCCCGTAGTCCGCCGCGACCGCGAGACCGCGCTCCAGCCCAGCGACGGCCGAGGCCCAGACGGCGTCGCGCGGGGCGCCGAACTCCACGACGTCACCCGGCTCGGGGGCCGGCCACCAGCGCACGGCCCAGGCGGCGTCGGCCGCGTCCGCCGCGGACCCGAGCCGCTCCTCGCCGGTCGCGGTGTCCACCTCGACGTAGCGCAGCACCCCGTCCTCGTCCACCTCGCCGAGGTCCAGCGGCACGTTGTCCAGCCACTCGTTGGCGAACAGCAGCCCGCTGACGCCGCGCGGCACCTCGTCCGTCCACAGGGCTGTGGACGGCAGTCCCGCCGGGCGGTCCGCCGCGATCTCCACCCCGTACGGCCGCAGCCGGGCCAGCACGCCGTCCGGCAGCTCGGCCAGCACACCGGTCAGCAGCTCGCCGCGGCCCGCCCCGACGTCCACGAAGGCCAGCTCCTCCGGACGGCCGAGGGCCGCGTCCACGTCCAGCAGCAGCCGGGCCACCGCGCGGGCGAACAGCGGGGAGGCGTGCACCGAGGTGCGGAAGTGCCCGGCCGGCCCCTCCGGCCTGCGGTAGAAGCCGCCGACGGGGGCGTAGAGGGCCTCTTCCATGGCGGGCCGCCACCGCATCCAAGTCATGCGGCGGGACGCTACCGGCGCCGGGGTTCCCCTCCCAACCGGAGTCCGGGCTTCTCCGACCTAGGGAGTAGGACGGATCGCCCTCCCGGCGGACCTGACCACGCTCCGCGACTGCCTACGCTTGAGACGTGCAACGACTCAACGCCTGGCTCCGCCGTCACCCCATGGTGGTCGACTCCGCCTGGGCGGCGATCGTGCTGTTCCTGGGGCTCCTGCCGGACGGCGGCGACAACAGCGCCTGGCGGGCCCCCGCCCAGTTCGTCATCGCCCTGCTCATCCCGCTGCTGATGGTCTTCCGGCGCCGCTACCCCGACGCCACCGTGGCCGCCGCCACCGCGCTGGGGATCGGTCAGATCACGCTGGGCATCCTGCCCGCCGGGTCCAGCATCGGGTACCTGGTCTTCGCCTACACCGGCGCCGCCTTCGGCTCCGCCTGGATCTCCCGGCTGGCCCTGGCCGCCGGGCTGGCGGCCGGACCGCTGACGTACTGGCAGCTCCACCTCAGCAAGACCGTGATCGACCCGAACGGCGACGCCCAGCAGCGCTCGTACAGCCTGGGCGAGTTCCTGCTGCTCACCGCGGCGATGAGCAGCCCGTTCATCCTCTGCTGGGCCTGGGGCCGGCTCACCCGGGTGCGCCGCGCCTACCTGGTCGAGCTGGAGGACCGCGCCGCCCGGCTGGAGCGCGAGCGCGACGCCCAGGCCAAGGTGGCGGTCGCCGCCGAGCGCGCCCGGATCGCCCGCGAACTGCACGACGTGGTCGCGCACAACGTCTCCGTCATGATCGTCCAGGCCGACGGCGCCGCCTACGTGCTGGACAACTCGCCCCAGCAGGCCAAGGAGGCGCTGGGCACGATCGCCTCCACCGGGCGACAGGCGCTCGTCGAGATGCGCCGGCTGCTGGGCGTGCTGCGCACCGCGGACACCGCCGAGGAGTACGTGCCGCAGCCCGGCGTCGAGGAGCTGCCCGAGCTGCTGGACCAGGTCCGCACGGCCGGCCTCCAGGTGGACTTCGCCACCTCCGGCGACCCGCGCGAACTGCCGCGCGGCGTCGAGCTGACCGTCTACCGGATCGTCCAGGAAGCACTGACCAACGTCCGCAAGCACGGCGGCCCCGATGTGCACGCCCGGGTCGCGGTCGACTTCGGCGAGCGCGAGCTGGCCGTCCTGATCGAGGACGACGGCCGCGGCTCGACCGACGAGCAGCTCGCCGCCGGCGGGACGGACGGCCAGGGGCACGGCCTGATCGGCATGCGCGAGCGGGTCGGCATGGTCAGTGGCAGCCTCGATGTCGGGCCGCGCCCCGGCGGCGGCTTCCGGATCCGCGCCGTCCTGCCCCTCAAGGCAGCACACTGACCCCGTTGCCGCCCACGAACTAGGAGCCACCTTGACCATCCGCGTGATGCTCGTCGACGACCAGGAGCTGCTGCGCACCGGCTTCCGGATGATCCTGCAGTCCCAGGGCGACATCGAGATCGTCGCCGAGGCCGGCGACGGCGCGCAGGCCCTGGAGCGGCTGCGGCACACGCAGGTGGACGTGATCCTGATGGACGTCCGGATGCCCCGCCTGGACGGGGTGCAGACGACCCGCCGGATCTGCCTCGCCGAGGACGGCAGCCCGCTGCCGAACGCGCCGCACGTGCTCATCCTCACCACCTTCGACCTGGACGAGTACGCCTTCGCCGCGCTCAAGGCCGGGGCCAGCGGGTTCCTGCTCAAGGACGTGCCGCCGACCGAGCTGGTGGCCGCGATCCGGGCGGTGCACGGCGGCGACGCGGTGGTCGCGCCGACCACCACCCGCCGCATGATCGACCGCTTCGCCGAGGTGCTGCCCACCGCGGCGAGCACGCCGGGACCGGACACCCTGGGCCCGCTCACCGAGCGCGAGCGCGAGGTGTTCCTGCTGGTCGCCCAGGGCCTCTCGAACGGTGAGATCGCCGCCCGGCTGGTCCTGTCCGAGGCCACCGTGAAGACCCACGTCGGCCGGATCCTGGCCAAGCTCGGCCTGCGCGACCGGGTCCAGGCCGTCGTCCTCGCCTACGAGGCGGGCCTGATCCGGGCCGGCGCCGCGGATTAATCCGCCGTCCGCCCCGGCCGTAGAATGGGCCGGTGCGTCCGGTACCCGCAGAGGACCGGAACGGTAAGAGTGAGGACCAGGGCCGAGCTGTGAGCGAGCGAACCGGGCTCACCGTCGAGAGGTGCGCCATGGCGATTGCCCCCGCCGAGCGCCGGGGTGCCCCCCGGCCCGGGAACGACCCGGAGGTGGCCGCGTGAGCGCCTCCGACAGCGTCGGCCCCGGCCCGCTCGACGACGGTTTCGGCGACCCGGCCGCCCCCGGCAACCGGCCGGCCCGGCTCGCCGTCGGGGTGGTCGGCACCGGCCGGGTCGGCCCCGCGCTGGGCGCCGCCCTGCAGCTCGCCGGGCACCGGGTGGTCGCCGCCTCCGGGGTGTCCGCCGCCTCCCGCCGCCGCGCCGAACAGCTGCTGCCGGGCGTGCGGATCGTCACCCCGCCGCAGGTGCTCGCCGCCGCCGACCTGGTGCTGCTCACCGTCCCCGACGACGCGCTGGCCGACCTGGTGGCCGGCCTCGTCGCGACCGGCTCGGTCCGCCCCGGCCAGTTGGTGGTGCACACCTCGGGCGCGCACGGCGTCGCCGTCCTGGAGCCCGCCACCCGGGCCGGGGCGCTGCCGCTGGCACTGCACCCCGCGATGACCTTCACCGGCACCACGGTCGACCTCGCCCGGCTGGCCGGCTGCCCGTTCGGGGTGACCGCCCCCGAGGAGCTGCGCCCGGTGGCCGAGGCCCTGGTGGTCGAGATGGGCGGTGAGCCCGAATGGGTGCCGGAGGGCGTCCGCCCGCTCTACCACACGGCCCTCGCGCACGGCGCGAACCACCTGGTCACCCTGGTCTCCCAGGCGCTGGAGCTGCTGCGCACGGCCGGGGTCGCCGAGCCCGGCCGGCTGCTCGGCCCGCTGCTGGGCGCCGCCCTGGACAACAGCCTGCGCTCCGGCGACGCGGCCCTCACCGGCCCGGTCGCGCGGGGCGACGCGGGCACCGTTCGGCGCCACCTGGCGCAGCTCAGTACGGTGTCCCCGGACATCCCGGCCGCCTACCGGGCGATGGCCCGCGCCACCGCCCAGCGGGCGCTCGCCCACGGGACGATCGACGAAGCGTCGGCGGCGGCGCTGCTGGACGTACTGAACGAGGAGAACTGATGGCAGCACGCGGCAAGCAGGCCGGCAAGGCCCAGCGGGCACCCAAGGTCCACCGGGCCGTCGTCACCCGGAGCGTCACCGACTTCGAGGCGGCCTTCTGGCCGGACGAGCAGCCGGTGGACAACGCGGTCGTGATGACGATGGGCGCGCTGCACGAGGGCCACGGCGCGCTGATCCGGGCCGCCCGCAAGCAGGTCGGCCGGGACGGCCGGGTCGCCGTGACCGTCTTCGTCAACCCGCTGCAGTTCGGCGCCGGCGAGGACCTCGAACGCTACCCGCGCGACCTGGAGGCGGACGTCCGGCTGGCCGAGGAGAACGGCGCCGACGTCGTCTTCGCGCCGTCCGTCGAGGAGGTCTACCCGAACGGCGAGCCGCAGGTGCGCCTGGCGGCCGGCCCGATGGGCGAGCGCTTCGAGGGCACCACCCGGCCCGGGCACTTCGACGGGGTGCTGACCGTGGTGGCCAAGCTGCTGCACATCACCGACCCGGACTTCGCCTTCTTCGGCGAGAAGGACGCCCAGCAGCTGGCGCTCGTCCAGCGGATGGTCGCCGACCTGGACTTCGACGTCGAGATCGTCGGCGTGCCGACCGTCCGCGAGGAGGACGGGCTGGCGCTCTCCTCCCGCAACCGCTTCCTCTCCGCCGAGGACCGCGAGCACGCGCTCGTGCTGTCCCGGGCCCTGTTCGCCGGCCGCGACGTGGCCGCGCAGGGTCCGCAGGCCGTGCGCGAGGCCGCCGCGGCCGCCCTCGACGCCGCCGAAGGTGTCACCCTGGACTACCTCGCCCTGATCGACCCGCACGCCTTCACCGAAGCGGCGGACGACTTCCGGGGCGAGGCGGTGCTGGCCGTCGCCGCGAAGGTGGGCTCCACCCGCCTGATCGACAACGTCCGCATCATCTGCCGCTGACGCGGCGACGCACCACCCGCGGGCTCCCCGCAGTCGCACCACCCGCAGGACCGTCCGGCAGCACATTCCCTCAGGCATGCACTCACTGGAGGCGTGACCCCATGCTCCGCACCATGCTCAAGTCCAAGATCCACCGGGCCACCGTGACCCAGGCCGACCTGCACTACGTCGGCTCCGTCACGGTGGACGAGGACCTGCTCGACGCCGCCGACCTGCTCCCCGGCGAGCTGGTCCACATCGTCGACATCAACAACGGCGCCCGGCTGGAGACCTACACCATCGCCGGCCCGCGCGGCTCCGGCGTGATCGGCATCAACGGCGCCGCCGCCCGCCTGGTCCACCCCGGCGACCTCGTCATACTCATCGCCTACGGGCAGATGGACACCGCCGAGGCCAAGGGCTACCTGCCGAAGGTGGTCTTCGTGGACGCCGACAACCGGATCACCGGCATGGGCGGCGACCCCGCCGAGGCCGGGGAGGGCACCGGGCTGCTCCGCGGCGACGCGGCGTACCGTGACGGCAACGGCGCGGCCCCGACCGCCGCGCGCTGAAGGAGCCACTGAACGCCATGCCCGTCACGCACCGCCTCACCGCCCCCGCCCCCGGCTGGACGGCCACCACCGACATCGTCGTGGTCGGCTCCGGCGTGGCCGGACTCACCGTCGCCCTCAACGTCCGCAAGGCCGGCCTGCGGGCCATGGTGGTCACCAAGGCGATGCTCGACGACGGGTCGACCCGCTGGGCCCAGGGCGGCATCGCCGCCGCCCTGGGCGAGGGCGACACCCCCGAGCAGCACCTGGCCGACACCCTGGTGGCCGGTGTCGGGCTCTGCGACGAGGAGGCCGTCCGCACCCTCGTCACCGAGGGCCCGGAGGCCGTCCGCCACCTGATCGCCACCGGCGCCGCCTTCGACCGAGGCGACGACGGCGAGATCCAGCTCACCCGCGAGGGCGGGCACCACCGCCGCCGGATCGCGCACGCCGGCGGGGACGCCACCGGCGCCGAGATATCGCGCGCCCTGGTCACCGCCGTCCGGTCCGACCCGGGCCTGGAGCTGATCGAGCACGCCCTCGTCCTCGACCTGCTCACCGACGCCGACGGCCACGCCGCCGGCCTCACCCTGCACGTGATGGGCGAGGGCCAGCGCGACGGCGTCGGCGCCATCCGGGCCCGCGCGGTGGTCCTCGCCACCGGCGGCATGGGCCAGGTCTACTCCGCCACCACCAACCCCGCGGTCTCCACCGGCGACGGCGTGGCGCTCGCGCTGCGGGCCGGCGCCGAGGTCACCGACCTGGAGTTCGTGCAGTTCCACCCGACCGTGCTCTGGCTCGGCCCGGACGCCGAGGGCCAGCAGCCGCTGGTCTCCGAGGCGGTCCGCGGCGAGGGCGCGCACCTGGTCGACGGGGACGGCACCCGCTTCATGCTCGGGCAGCACGAGCTGGCCGAACTGGCCCCGCGCGACATCGTCGCCAAGGCCATCACCCAGCGGATGCAGCTCCTGGGCACCGACCACATGTACCTGGACGGGCGGCACTTCGGCGCCGGGATGTGGGAGGAGCGGTTCCCGACCATCCTCGCCACCTGCCGCGCGCACGGCATCGACCCGGTCACCGAGCCGATCCCGATCGCCCCGGCCGCGCACTACGCCTCCGGCGGCGTCCGCACCGACCCGACCGGCCGCACCACCGTCCCCGGGCTGTACGCCTGCGGCGAGGTGGCCTGCACCGGGGTGCACGGCGCCAACCGGCTGGCCTCCAACTCCCTGCTGGAGGGCCTGGTCTTCGCCGAGCGGATCGCCGCCGACCTGACCGCCCGGCACCGCGCGGACGAACTGCCCGAGCGCTCGGTGGACGTCGCCGCCGCGCGGGCCGCCCGCCCGGTGCCGCTGCCCGCCCCCGAGGCGCGGGCCGAGATCCAGCGGCTGATGTCGCGCGGCACGGGCGTCCTGCGCTCGGCCTCGTCGATGGCCGGCACGGCCGCCGGACTCGCCCTGATCGCCGAGCAGGCCCTGGCGCACGTCGCCGAGGAGAAGCCGGCCGACCCCCGGGTGGAGACCTGGGAGGCCGCCAACCTGCTGCTGGTCGGCACCGCCCTGGTGACGGCCGCCGCCCGGCGCGCCGAGACCCGCGGCTGCCACTGGCGCGAGGACTTCCCCGAGCGGGACGACGCCCACTGGCAGCGCCACCTGATCACCACCCTCACCGCCTCCGGCGACCTTGTCAGCACCCCTGAGGAGCAGTAGAACCATGACCCACTCCCACGAGGAACTCCCGATGGCCGGCGGTTGCGGCGACGGCTGCGCGTGCGGGGACGGCGAGGGCTACGAGACCGGCCTGGACCCGCGGCTCGCCGAGCTGCTGGAGGAGGCCGGCCTCGACCCGATCGAGGTCGAGGACATCGCCACCCTGGCGCTGGCCGAGGACCTGGCCGGCGGCGAGGACGTCACCTCGGTCGCCACGGTGCCCGCCGACGCCGTCGCCACCGCCGACTTCACCGCCCGCGAGGCCGGCGTGGTCGCGGGCCTGCGGATCGCCGAGGCGGTCGTCTCGCTGGTCTGCGAGGAGGAGTTCGAGGTCGAGCGGCACGTCGAGGACGGCGACCGCGTCGAGGCCGGCCAGGTGCTGCTCTCCGTCCGCAGCCGCACCCGCGACCTGCTGACCGCCGAGCGCAGCGCGCTCAACCTGCTCTGCCACCTCTCCGGCATCGCCACCGCGACCCGCGCCTGGGCGGACGCCCTGGAGGGCACCGGCGCGGTGGTCCGCGACACCCGCAAGACCACCCCGGGCCTGCGGGCGCTGCAGAAGTACGCGGTCCGCTGCGGCGGCGGCGCCAACCACCGGATGGCGCTCTCCGACGCGGCCCTGGTCAAGGACAACCACGTGGTCGCGGCCGGCGGCGTCGCCGAGGCGTTCCGGGCCGTCCGGGCCGCCTACCCCGACCTGGCGGTCGAGGTCGAGGTGGACACCCTGGAGCAGATCCCGCCGGTGCTGGAGGCCGGGGCCGACCTCGTCCTGCTGGACAACTTCACCGTGCCGCAGCTGAAGGAGGCCGTCGAGCTGGTGGCCGGGCGCGCCCGGCTGGAGGCGTCCGGCGGACTGACCCTGGCCAGCGCGCGCGAGGTCGCCCAGACTGGGGTCGACTACCTGGCCGTGGGCGCGCTCACGCACTCCTCGCCGATCCTGGACATCGGCCTGGACCTGCGCGCCTGATCACCTCTGATCACCCCTCACGCAGAAGGCACCCCATGCTGCTCACCATCGACGTCGGCAACACCCAGACCACGCTCGGCCTGTTCGACGGCGAGGACGTGGTCGAGCACTGGCGGATCTCCACCGATCCGCGCCGCACGGCCGACGAGCTGGCGGTGCTCCTGCAGGGCCTGATGGGCTCGCACACCGCGGTCAACGAGGCCGCGGTGGAGGGCCTGGCGATCTGCTCGTCCGTCCCCTCCGTGCTCCACGAGTTCCGCGAGGTGACCCGCCGTTACTACGGCGACGTCCCCGCGGTGATCGTGGAGCCGGGGGTGAAGACGGGCGTGCACGTCCTGATGGACCACCCCAAGGAGGTCGGCGCCGACCGGATCGTCAACGCGCTGGCCGCCAACCACCTGTACGGGGGCCCGTGCATCGTGGTCGACTTCGGTACCGCCACCACCTTCGACGCGATCAACGCCCGCGGCGACTACGTGGGCGGCGCGATCGCCCCCGGCATCGAGATCTCGGTCGAGGCGCTCGGCGCGCGCGGCGCCCAGCTGCGCAAGATCGAGCTGGCCCGCCCGCGCAACGTGATCGGCAAGAACACCGTCGAGGGCATGCAGTCCGGCATCCTCTACGGCTTCGCCGGCCAGGTCGACGGCCTGGTCGACCGGATGGCCAAGGAGCTCGCCAAGGACCCGGACGACGTCCAGGTCATCGCCACCGGCGGACTGGCCCCGCTGGTGCTCGGCGAGGCCGGCACCATCGACGTCCACGAGCCCTGGCTGACGCTGATCGGCCTGCGCCTGGTGTACGAGCGCAACCGGCCCAGCTGAGCCGGGAGTTCGCCGCACCCGCCCGGCGCCGCACGGCCCGAACGGGACATTCCCCCGCAGTTCCCCGCAGCCGCCCCGCCGTTGCGGGCGAACCCGGCCGGCGGGCCCCCGCGCTGTGTTAGTTTCACGCCCCGGGACGGGGCAGCACGCCCGTCCCGCGGCCGGGGGGACCGGCGGGCACCGGGGGGGTGCGGGCGCGCTTCCGGCCCGCCCGACGAGCCCGCCCGCCCAGGCCGAGGCACTGCCGCCCCGTCACGTACGGGGCGGGCGAACCGTACGGGGCCACTCGGTCGGGCGGCCCGGAAGCCGGATCGAGGGTGGGGCGTGTCGATCGTCGAAGGGTCCGGGGCCGCTCAGGACGACGGCCCGGCCACCGGCCCCGGGGCGCCGCCGCCGGGCCCCGGCGGGTCGGTACTGCGCCGCCGCGGGCGGCTGCTGCTGGCCGTCACGCTGGTCGCCGCGGCCGTCTCGGGGGCCGGGCTGGCCGCCTCACTGGTGATCAGGTCGCCCGCGCAGGCCGCCGCCGAGAGCGAGCCCCCGCCGCCCGACGTCCTGACGGCCGCCGTGGAGCAGCGCGTGCTGACCGACTCGGTGGTGCTCCGCGGCCAGGTCGGCGCCGGCCAGACGGTCGAGGTGGCCCCGGCCGGGAGCGGCGGTCCGGCCGGCGCCAAGCCGGTGGTCACCAAGCTCCCGGTGCGGACCGGCGACCAGGTCGCGGCCGGGCAGTCGGTGCTGGAGGTCTCGGGGCGGCCGGTGTTCGCCCTCCGCGGCGGCCTCCCGGTGTACCGGGACCTCCGGCCGGGCGCCACCGGGCAGGACGTCGAGCAGCTCCAACAGGCCCTGAAGGAGCTCGGGTTCGGCTCAGACGGCGACCCCGCGGGGCGCTACGGCGCGGCCACCGGGGCGGCGGTGACGGCCTTCTACGCCGCCCGCGGCTACGACCCGCGGCCGGCCTCGCCGGACGGCGACGCCCAGGTGTCGGCCGCCCAGGCCGCGGTGACGGGCGGCGAGCGGGCCCTGGCGGACGGCAGGGACGCGCTGAAGGCCGCGCAGAAGCGGCTCGACGACGCGCTGGCCGCCGAGCGGGCCCGGTCCGCCGCGCCGACGCCCGGCGCCCCGGCCGGCGAACCGGCCGGCGCCCCGGTCGGCGAGAGCCCGGTGGACGCGGCCCGCACCGCCGTCGAGACGGCCCGCAAACAGGTGACCCGGGCCGGCGAGGACCTCACCGGGCTCCGGAAGAAGGCCGCCGACGTCCGGGCCACCGTCGGCCCGATGGTCCCCGCCGCCGAACTGCTCTTCCTCACCGGCTTCCCGGCCCGGGTGGACGGCGTCGCCGGCCGGGTCGGCGGCGAGGTCACCGGCACCGTGCTGACCGTCTCGGCCGGGGCGCTGGTCGTGAAGGGCAGCCTGACCGCCCCCGACAAGGGCCAGGTCCGCCCGGGCCAGCAGGTGGAGATCCTCTCCGAGGTGACCGGCACCACCGCGACCGCGACGGTGACCGCGGTGGCCGACACCCCCGGCGAGGGACCCCCGTCCGGCAGCGGCAGCGGCACCGGCACCGCGCCCGGCGGCGGCGCCCGGCAGCCCGGCACGGACCGGACCGGCTACCCGCTGGTGGTCGAACCGGACGCTCCGCTCGACCCGAGACTGGCCGGCCAGGACGTCCGCCTCACCGTCCGGGCCGCCTCCTCGGCCGGCCCGGTGCTGGTCGTCCCGCTCTCCGCCGTCTCCGCGACGGCGGACGGCCGGACGGTGGTGACGGTGTACGAGGGCGGAGGGCGCCGACGGGTCGAGGTGACCCCGGGCATGGTCGGCGGCGGCAGCACCGAGGTCCGCCCGCTGGCCGGGGGCGCGCTCGGGCCCGGCGACCAGGTGATCGTCGGGGTCCGGGCGGGCACCCGGTGAGCGCCCCGCTGGTCGAGTTCCGCCGGGTCGGCCTGACCTACCCCGGACCGCCGCCGGTCACCGCCCTGGCCCCCTGCGACCTGGCCGTCGACCCGGGCGACTACGTCACGGTGACCGGCCCGTCCGGCTCCGGCAAGTCCACCTTCCTCAACATCGCCGGCCTGCTGGACGCCCCCACCACCGGCCGGTACCTGCTGGACGGCGTCGACACCGGCCCGCTCGCCGACGGCGACCGCACCGCCCTGCGCGGGCGCCGGATCGGCTTCGTCTTCCAGTCCTTCCACCTGCTCCCGCACCGCAGCGCGGCGGAGAACGTCGCGCTCGCCCTGCTGTACACCGCCGCCCGGGGCCGCCGGGCGGCGGCCGAGCGGCGCGAGCGGGCCCGCGAGGCGCTGGTCCGGGTGGGCCTCGGCCACCGGGCGGACGCCCTGCCGTCCCGGCTCTCCGGCGGCGAGCGCCAGCGGGTCGCGATCGCCCGCGCGCTGGTCGGCCGGCCGGCGCTGCTGCTCTGCGACGAGCCGACCGGCAACCTGGACACCGCCACCGCCCGGTCCGTCCTGGCCCTGCTGGACGACCTGCACGCGCAGGGCCTGACCCTCCTGCTGATCACGCACGACCCGCAGGTGGCCGCCCGCGGCCGGCGGACGGTGGCGATCCGCGACGGGGTGCTGCGGGAGGTGGGCGCCGGATGAGGCGGCGCGGCCGCCCCCGCCCCGTCGAGCCCACCCGGCTGCTTTCGCGGGACCTGCTCGCCGAGGCCCTCGCGGGAGTGCTCCAGCGGCCCGCCCGCTCGGCGCTGACCGCGCTCGGCACCGTCCTCGGGGTCGGCGCCTTCGTCGCCGTGCTCGGGCTGACGGCCACCGCCTCGGCCCGGATCGACTCCCGTTTCAGCGTGCTCACCGCGACCGAGGTGAGCGTCGAGGACACCGGCGGCCCGCGACCGGACCTCACCCCGCTCTCCTTCCCCGCCGACGCCGACGCCCGGATCCAGCGGCTGAACGGGGTCGAGGCGGCCGGCGTCTACTGGCCGGTCCAGCTGCCCGCCGGGTCGGTCCGGGCCGCGCCGGTGGGCCGGCCCTCCGGCGGCGAGCAGGCGACCGTGGTCGCGGCCTCGGCCGGCCTCCTCACGGCGGCCGGGCCGCACCTGGCCCAGGGCCGGACCTTCGACGCCTGGCACGACACCACCGGGCGGCAGGTGGCGGTGCTCGGCTCCGCCCTGGCCGCCCGGCTCGGGATCGGCACGCTCGACACCCAGCCCGCGGTGTTCCTGGCCGGCCGGCCGTTCACCGTCATCGGCATCGTCGACGACGTCCGGCGCCGGCCCGAGCTGCTGCTCTCGGTGGTCGTGCCGCGCGGGGCCGCCGCCCGGCTCTGGGGCGGCCCCACCGGGGACCGCGCGAAGATGCTCGTCGCCACCAGGATCGGCGCCGCCCGGCAGATCGCCGACGAGGCCGCGCCGGCGCTGGACCCGGCCCACCCGGAGAACTTCGCCGTGACGCCGCCCCCGGACCCGCGCACCCTGCGCTCGGGCGTCACCTCCGACCTCGACCGGCTCTTCCTGCTGCTCGCCGGGATCTGCCTGGTGATCGGGGCCGTCGGGATCGCCAACACCACCCTGGTCGCGGTGCTGGAGCGGACCGGTGAGATCGGGCTGCGCCGCGCGCTGGGCGCCCGCGGCCGGCACATCACCGGCCAGTTCCTCTGCGAGTCCGGCTCGCTGGGGCTGCTGGGCGGCCTGGTCGGCAGCTCGCTGGGGGTGCTGACGGTGCTCGGCGTGGCGCTCGCCCGGGACTGGACCCCGGTGGTGTCCCCGGCGACGGTGGCCGCCGCCCCGGTCGCCGGGCTGGCCACCGGGCTGCTGGCCGGTGCCTACCCGGCCTGGCGCGCGGCCCGGATCCAGCCCGCCGAGGCCCTGCGGCGCTGAACGGGCGGTCGTTCGTCCACCGGACCTTCACCGGGCCAAACGTGGGGGATCGGCGCGACGTTACCGACAAATCGGATATTCCTCACGTAGGGTCAGCCCATGCCTACGCCACACGGATCGCGCGGCGGCATGGCCTTCAGCGCCGACGAAGTCCGCGTGCTGCGCCGCGCCCTCGCCCAAGCCCTGCACCCCGCCGTCCCCGTCCACTTCCAGGTCTCCGACCGGCTGCCGTTCGCCGGCGCGGGCGCCGAGCTGTGGGCGGAGGACGTCCAGGACGCCCTGCGCCTGACCGAGGCGATCGACGAAGCCGTCCAGGAGGGCGGCCGGCTGCGCGCCTTCCTGCTCGCCGACCTCGCCCGCTACCGGGCGGCGCTGCCCGGCAGCGCCGCCGGCTACCTGGAACGCCTGGAGGAGGCGGTGGCCGACGGCTACCTCCCCGCGCCCGAGGACCTCACGGCGCTGCGCGGGCTGACCCGTCAGCCGTGCGGCCAGACCGAGCGGACCCGCCGCTCGCGGCTGGCCGGGCGCTGCCACGCACTGGCCGAGGCGGCCGTCCGCGAGCGGCTCGCCCTCACCACCGGCCAGCGCCACCTCGTCGCCGTACCGAGCCCCGCCGCACCCCCGAGCAGTCTCCCCACCCCTGTTGGAGGACGGATCCCGATGAGCAGCACCGAGCCCGGCGCAGAGCAGCCCGACGCCCCCCAGCCCCGTCCGCACCGGATGCCGACCCCCGCCGAGCTCTTCGGCCGTCGCCCCCGGCCGCCGGCCCGGCCCGCCCCGCCCGCCACTCCCGACGAGGAGCTGGAGCTGGCCACCGGCACCGGCTGACCGCCCCGCCCCTGGAGGGGGAGACCGCACCGGCGGTCTCCCCCTCCGGCGTGCGGCCGACGCCGCGAGCGGCACGGCCAACCCGTGGCGGAGCGGCGGTCCGGGGCTGGCTACCCTGGGGGGGTGAGCGATCAGAGCCCCATCCCCGCGACCGACGACCTCCCCGAGCAGATGCGCGTCCGGCGCGAGAAGCTGGACCGGCTCCGGGCGGCCGGCGTCGACCCGTACCCGGTCGGCTTCCCCCGGACCAGCACCATCGCCGACCTCCGGGCCAAGCACCCGGACCTGGCGCCGGACACGGCGACCGGCGAGCGGGTCGGCATCACCGGCCGGGTGATCCTCTCCCGCACCGGCGGCAAGCTCTGCTTCGCCACCCTGCGCGACGGCAGCGGCGACCTCCAGGTGATGTTCTCCCTGGACAAGCTGGGCGAGGAGCGGCTGGCGGCCTGGAAGTCCGACATCGACCTCGGCGACCAGGTCGGCGTCGAGGGCGAGGTGATCACCTCCCGCCGCGGCGAGCTGTCGGTCATGGTGGACGCCTGGGCGCTCACCGCCAAGTGCCTGCGCCCGCTGCCGGACAAGCACAAGGGCCTGACCGACCCGGAGGCCCGGGTCCGCCAGCGGTACGTCGACCTGATCGTCAACCCCGAGGCCCGCGAGATCCTGCACCTGCGCAGCAAGGTGGTCCGCTCGATCCGCCGCACCTACGAGGAGCGCGGCTACATCGAGGTCGAGACCCCGATGCTGCAGCCGGTGCACGGCGGCGCCAACGCGCGTCCGTTCAAGACCCACATCAACGCGTACGACATCGACCTGTTCATGCGCATCGCCCCCGAGCTGTACCTCAAGCGGCTGGTGGTCGGCGGCGCGGAGAAGGTCTTCGAGATCAACCGCAACTTCCGCAACGAGGGCGCGGACTCCACCCACAACCCGGAGTTCACCTCGCTGGAGTCCTACGAGGCCTACGGCGACTACGACACCCAGGCCGAGCTGATCCGGGCGACGATCATCAACGCCGCCCGGGACGCGCTGGGCACCACGGTGATCCGCGGCCTCGACCCGCACGGCGTGGAGCACGAGATCGACCTGGCCGAGCCGTGGGCGGAGGTCAGCGTGTACCCCGGCATCTCGGCGCACCTGGGCACCGAGGTGACCCCGGAGACCGGCGTCGAGGAGCTGCGCGAGCTGGCGGCCGCGCACGGCATCCCGTTCGAGAAGGACTGGGGCCACGGCCAGATCGTGCTGGAGATGGTCGAGCGCCTGCTGGAGGAGAACGCCGTCGCGCCGACCTTCATCAAGGACTACCCGACCGAGGTCTCGCCGCTGACCCGCCAGCACCGCTCGGTCGCGGGCGTGGCCGAGAAGTGGGACCTGGTGATCTTCGGCACCGAGATCGGCACCGCCTACTCCGAGCTGGTCGACCCGGTCGAGCAGCGCGCCCGGCTGACCGCGCAGTCCCTGCTGGCCGCCGGCGGCGACGTCGAGGCGATGCAGGTCGACGAGGACTTCCTGCGGGCCCTGGAGTACGCGATGCCGCCCACCGGCGGCCTCGGCCTCGGGGTGGACCGCCTGATCATGCTGCTCACCGGCAAGAACATCCGGGAGACCGTGCTCTTCCCGCTCGTGAAGCCGGAGCCCAAGGCGTCCGCCGCCACCGCGGCGGCGGACAGGACCGAGGAGGAGTGACCTGATGGACTACGTCAGCGCGATCGTCCCGCCGCTGGTCATGGCGATCGGCTTCGGCTTCCTGGTGCGGGCCATCATCCGCAGCCAGGGCGGGACCCAGAAGGCCAAGGAGGACGCGGTCGACTGACCCCGTCCCCGCCCGCGAGCACCGGAGCGCCGCCATTCCCGATTCCGGGGTGGCGGCGCGCCGGTTTGCCGCACTTCACAAGATTTGCCCCATTCACTCCCTATCCTGGCCGCACTATGGTCCGGCAACTCGGCGAACTTGAGAACGCCATCATGACCCGGGTGTGGCGGTGGAACCGACCGGTCACGGTTCGCGAGGTTCTGCTGGATCTGCGGTCGGAACGGGAAATCGCGTACACCACCGTGATGACCGTCCTGGACAAGCTCCACAGAAAGGGCTGGCTGCGCCGGGACCGCGCCGGGCGGGCCTATCGATATGAACCGGTCTCGTCCCGCGAGGCGTACACGGCGGCTCTGATGAACGACGCCTGGGCCACCAGCGACAATCCCGCGGCCGCCCTGGTGCACTTCTTCGGCCTCATGTCGCCCGAGCAACGGGAGGCGCTGCGCGACGCGTTGCGGGTGGCCGCTCTGTTCCCGACCGATCCGGCCGGGCCGGATTCCGCGGAGTCCGGGGCGGATACCGGGGGGACCGGACCGGCGCCGGCACGATAACGTCCCGCCATGGAGGTCACCATCCGCCGGGCGCGGACCACGGACGTGCGGGCAGTGCGCGGGCTCATCGACGCCTACTCCCGTGACGGCATTCTGCTCGACAAGCCCACCGTCACCCTGTTCGAATCCGTGCAGGAGTTCTGGGTCGCCGAACGCGACGACACCGGGGCGGTCGTGGCCTGCGGCGCGCTGCACGTCATGTGGGAGGACCTCGCCGAGGTGCGCACCCTCGCGGTCGATCCGTCCTGCCGCGGCCACGGGGTCGGCCACCTGCTGCTGGAGAAGCTGCTGCAGACCGCGCGGTGGCTCGGCGTCCGTCGGATTTTCTGCTTGACGTTCGAGGTGCCCTTCTTCGCGAAACACGGTTTCGTCGAGATCGGCGAGGTCCAGGAAACCGATGATGGTACGACAGACCCGGCGGCGATCGCTACGGATGTCTATGAAGAACTTCTCCGCTCGTACGATGAAGGTGTCGCCGAGTTCCTCGACCTAGAGCGGGTGAAGCCCAACACACTGGGCAACTCGCGCATGCTGCTGCACCTGTGAGCGGCTCCCGACCCGGGCAGGGGTTTGTGTTTTCCGGAGAAAGGCGCTTTCCTTTCCTTAGGCAATGGGTCGTTTAGCGGAAAGGGAAGCCCGTGGCACAGAGGGTGCAGGTCATTCTTGAAGACGATCTCGACGGCGGTTCGGCGGACGAGACGGTGACGTTCGCGCTCGACGGCGTTGCCTACGAGATCGATCTGAAGAGCGCCAACGCGGACAAGCTGCGCGGTCTGCTGGCGCCGTACGTGGAGAAGGGCCGCAAGCAGAGCGGCCGGCTCGCCGGCGCCCGGCGCCCGGGCCGCGGCGCGGCTCCGCGCCCGTCCGGCAGCGCGCCGGACACCGCGAAGGTCCGCGCGTGGGCCAAGGAGCAGGGCCTGGAGGTCAACGACCGCGGCCGGGTGCCGAGCACCGTCCGCGAGGCCTACGACAAGGCCAACGCGGCCTGATCCCGGCAGCGCCGGACCGCCGGAGCGGATGCGGGGCCCCGGTGGTCGCCGGAGGCGCACCTGGCACATGCGCGGGGCGCGGAGGAACCTTCTCCGCGCCCTGCGGCGCGTGCCCGCCCGGCCCGCCCGGCCGCTGCGGGCCGTCCGCCCGGCTCCGCGGGCACGCCGGCGGACCGGGGCACGGGCGCCCCTTCGGGCACCCGCCCGGGCAGCACCGGATCGGGCGGCGGAACAATCACGAGCTGTGCAACGCTGTAGGGGCGAAGCGGTAACGCCGACACCACCGGGATGGCCTACCGACCCCGAGGGCCGGAGCTGACCCACCGTCACCGCCGGTCGACTTCTCGCCAGGCGAACACCGCCACCGCGGAAACTGCGCGAGAACCATCCCGATACCGGGTATGAATGCAGGTGGACGGCGCCCCGCGCACCGTCCGGGGCAGTACGTGCGACCCGCCGGAGACCCTCCGGATCCGCCGGGGCCGGTGTTGTTCGCCGATGGCGTAGCGGTATCTGGTGCATCCGGCCCACCTGTGGGAACACCGTCTCCCAGCATCAGGTTGGGATTGGTGTCGGCTGGTCGCGCAGCATCTCGCTCCCGTACCGGGGAGTGAATCCGTGGGCCGCGCCGCTGAGCGGGACTAGCATGCGGAAGGACAGGGCGGGGACCGACCCCGAACTGCCCGACCGCTCTGAGGAGCGATAAACGATGTTCGAGAGGTTCACCGACCGCGCGCGGCGGGTTGTCGTCCTGGCTCAGGAAGAAGCCCGGATGCTCAACCACAACTACATCGGCACCGAGCACATCCTCCTGGGTCTGATCCACGAGGGTGAGGGTGTCGCCGCTAAGGCCCTGGAGAGCCTCGGGATTTCTCTTGAGGCCGTTCGCCAGCAGGTCGAGGAGATCATCGGCCAGGGCCAGCAGGCCCCGTCCGGTCACATTCCCTTCACCCCCCGGGCGAAGAAGGTCCTGGAGCTGTCGCTCCGGGAGGCCCTGCAGCTCGGCCACAACTACATCGGCACCGAGCACATCCTGCTCGGCCTGATCCGCGAGGGCGAGGGCGTCGCCGCCCAGGTCCTGGTGAAGCTCGGCGCCGACCTCAACCGGGTGCGCCAGCAGGTCATCCAGCTGCTCTCCGGGTACCAGACCGGCGGCGGCAAGGAGTCGGCCACGGCCGGCGGGCCCGCCGAGGGCACCCCGTCGACCTCGCTGGTCCTCGACCAGTTCGGCCGCAACCTGACCCAGGCCGCCCGCGAGGCCAAGCTCGACCCGGTGATCGGGCGCGAGAAGGAGATCGAGCGGGTCATGCAGGTGCTGTCCCGCCGCACCAAGAACAACCCCGTGCTGATCGGTGAGCCCGGCGTCGGCAAGACGGCCGTGGTCGAGGGCCTGGCCCAGGCGATCGTCAAGGGCGAGGTCCCGGAGACGCTCAAGGACAAGCAGCTCTACACGCTGGACCTGGGCGCCCTGGTGGCCGGCTCGCGCTACCGCGGTGACTTCGAGGAGCGCCTGAAGAAGGTCCTCAAGGAGATCCGCACCCGCGGCGACATCATCCTGTTCATCGACGAGCTGCACACCCTGGTCGGCGCGGGCGCCGCCGAGGGCGCCATCGACGCCGCCAGCATCCTCAAGCCGATGCTGGCCCGTGGCGAGCTGCAGACCATCGGTGCCACCACGCTCGACGAGTACCGCAAGCACCTGGAGAAGGACGCCGCGCTGGAGCGCCGCTTCCAGCCGATCCAGGTCGCCGAGCCGTCGCTGCCGCACACCATCGAGATCCTCAAGGGCCTGCGCGACCGCTACGAGGCCCACCACCGGGTCTCCATCACGGACGCCGCCTTGGTCGCCGCCGCCACCCTGGCCGACCGCTACATCTCGGACCGCTTCCTGCCGGACAAGGCGATCGACCTGATCGACGAGGCCGGCTCCCGGATGCGCATCCGCCGGATGACCGCGCCGCCGGACCTGCGCGAGTTCGACGAGAAGATCGCCGACGTGCGCCGCGAGAAGGAGAGCGCGATCGACGCGCAGGACTTCGAGAAGGCCGCGTCCCTGCGCGACGACGAGAAGCAGCTCCTGCAGGCCAAGGCCAAGCGCGAGAAGGAGTGGAAGGCCGGCGACATGGACGTCGTCGCCGAGGTGGACGAGGAGCTCATCGCCGAGGTCCTGGCCACCGCCACCGGCATCCCGGTCTTCAAGCTGACCGAGGAGGAGTCCTCCCGGCTGCTGCGCATGGAGGACGAGCTGCACAAGCGCGTCATCGGCCAGAAGGACGCCATCAAGGCGCTCTCCCAGGCCATCCGGCGCACCCGTGCGGGCCTCAAGGACCCGAAGCGCCCCGGCGGCTCGTTCATCTTCGCCGGCCCGTCCGGTGTCGGTAAGACCGAGCTGTCCAAGACGCTCGCCGAGTTCCTCTTCGGCGACGAGGACGCGCTGATCTCGCTCGACATGTCCGAGTTCTCGGAGAAGCACACCGTCTCCCGGCTCTTCGGTTCGCCCCCCGGCTACGTGGGCTACGAGGAGGGCGGCCAGCTGACCGAGAAGGTCCGCCGCAAGCCGTTCTCCGTCGTCCTCTTCGACGAGGTCGAGAAGGCCCACCCGGACATCTTCAACTCGCTGCTGCAGATCCTGGAGGACGGTCGCCTGACCGACTCCCAGGGCCGCGTGGTCGACTTCAAGAACACCGTCATCATCATGACGACCAACCTCGGCACCCGGGACATCTCCAAGGGGTTCAACCTGGGCTTCGCGGCCACGGGCGACTCCACCACCGGGTACGAGCGGATGAAGGCGAAGGTCGGGGAGGAGCTCAAGCAGCACTTCCGCCCCGAGTTCCTGAACCGCGTCGACGACATCGTGGTCTTCCACCAGCTGTCCGAGGAAGACATCATCCAGATCGTCGACCTGATGATCGACAAGGTGGACGGCCGGCTGCGGGACCGCGACATGGGCCTGGAGCTCAGCATCGAGGCCAAGAAGCTGCTCGCCAAGCGCGGCTACGACCCGCTGCTCGGTGCCCGTCCGCTGCGCCGCACCATCCAGCGCGAGATCGAGGACCACCTCTCCGAGAAGATCCTCTTCGGCGAGCTGCGAGCCGGTCACATCGTGGTCGTCGGTGTCGAGGGCGAGGGCAAGGAAGCGAAGTTCACCTTCCGCGGCGAGGAGAAGTCCGCGGTCGCGGACACTCCGGCGGCCGTTGCCTCGTCCGGTCCGGACCTGACGAAGTAGTAACAGTTAACAGATAACAGCACACCGTCTGAGCCCCCGGCGTTCGCGCCGGGGGCTCAGTCCGTTTACGTGCCGTTACGAAAACTGTGATCCACCCCACGGGCTCGCAGGTGGGAGGCCTGGTCGGGCGGCGGTGCGAGTGCGACCCAGTAAGCAGGCATCTTTAATGCCAATGTTGTTGACGGATCGTCAGTTGATAGCGAGTCGCGGAGCATAGCGGTGTGGCCATGTAACGGTCAAGGTCTATCTTTTCCGTCCACGCTTGGATCAAATGTCGTCCACCTGTCTTTCATTGGTTTACCGGAAGGCCAAGAGCCGGACCGGTTTGGGGAGGACGTCACAACGTTGAAGATGACCAGGAAAGCCGCCGCGGCCGCTACGGCCGGGGCGGTCATAGCCGCTCTGGGCGCGGGTCTGTTCCCGAGCACGGCCCTCGCGGCCGGCTCGGCGCCCACGCCGAAGGACCCCGCTGACGCCGTTCAGTCGGTCAAGACGGACCACAACCTGCCGGGCCCGCTGACCGAGAAGGTCGAGGCCGAGCAGAAGGCCGCCACCGAGCAGCTGCTCGCCGGCACCGCGAAGGTCGAGGAGCACGGCGGCAGCTCCAGCATCAAGCTGGGCAAGGACAAGTACGTCGAGCTCGCCCGCGAGCGCACGGACAAGATCTTCACCATCCTGGTCGACTTCAGCGACCAGGTGGACAACACCACGAAGACCCCGGACGGCAAGATCAAGTTCGGTGGGGACCCCGGTCCGCAGCACAACCAGATCGAGAAGCCCGACGCGGCGACCAACAACTCGACGCTCTGGCAGGCTGACTACAACCAGCAGCACTACCAGGACATGTACTTCAGCAAGACCCAGGACTCGCTGAAGACCTTCTACGAGAAGCAGTCCTCGGGCCGCTACTCCGTCGACGGCCAGGTCACCGACTGGGTGAAGGTCCCGTGGAACGAGGCCCGTTACGGCTCGGACTACTGCGGCCAGCACGTCTGCAACAACGCGCAGGACCTGATCCGCGACGGCATCAACGCCTGGGTCGCCGACCAGAAGGCCAAGGGCCAGACGGACGCTCAGATCAAGGCCACCATCGCGCAGTACGACCAGTGGGACCGGTACGACTTCGACCACGACGGCAACTTCAACGAGCCCGACGGTTACATCGACCACTTCCAGATCGTGCACGCCGGTGAGGACCAGTCGGCGGGCGGCGGCAAGCAGGGCGACAACGCGCTGTGGGCCCACCGCTCGTACGTCTACGGCACCCAGGCCGGCTCCACCGGCCCCGCCAACAACCTGCTCGGCGGCACCCCGGTCGGCTCCACCGGCATCTGGATCGGTGACTACACCATGCAGCCGGAGAACGGCGGCCTCGGTGTCTTCGCCCACGAGTACGGCCACGACCTCGGCCTGCCGGACCTGTACGACACCTCGGGCAGCGGGATCGACAACTCGGTCGGCTTCTGGTCGCTGATGTCCTCCGGCTCCTGGCTCGGCGAGGGCAAGAACTCGATCGGCGACATGCCGAACGACCTCGACGCCTGGAGCAAGCTCCAGCTCGGCTGGCTGAAGTACGACAAGGCCAAGGCCGGCACCGAGACGACCCACCACATCGGCCCGGTCGAGTACAACTCGAACCTGCCGCAGGCCCTGGTCGTCGACCTGCCGAAGAAGACCGTCACCACCGAGATCAACACCCCGTTCGCGGGTGCCAACGAGTGGTGGAGCGGCAGCGCCGACGACCTCAACGTGTCGCTGGCCCGTGACGTCGACCTGACCGGCAAGACCAGCGCCGCGCTGACGGCCAAGGCCTGGTACGACATCGAGCAGGACTTCGACTACGGCTACGCCGAGGTCTCCACCGACGGTGGCGCCAACTGGACCGCCCTGAACGGCACCTTCAACGGGGTCGCGATCCCGAAGAACGCCGCCGACAAGGCCGGCCTGACCGGCAACTCGGGCAACAAGTGGGGCGACCTGTCGTTCTCGCTCGACGCCTACGCGGGTAAGGCCGTCAAGGTCCGCTTCCACTACACCACCGACGGCGGTCTGCACCTCAAGGGCCTGGCCCTGGACGACATCGCCATCGCCGCCAACGGCGCCACCGTCTTCACCGACGGTGCCGAGAACGGCGACAACGGCTGGACGGCCAAGGGCTTCTCCCGCATCACCGGCAAGTTCTCGAACGACTACGCGCAGTACTACATCGCCGAGAACCGCCAGCACATCTCGTACGACCGGACCCTGAAGACCGGCCCGTACAACTTCGGCTTCTCCAACACCAAGCCGAACTGGGTGGAGCACTACCCCTACCAGGCCGGTCTGCTGATCTGGCTGTGGGACACCTCCCAGAGCGACAACAACGTCACCAACCACCCGGGTTCCGGCCTGATCCTCCCGGTCGACTCGCACCCGACCCCGATCAAGTGGGCCGACGGCACCCTGATGCGCCCGCGCATCCAGGGCTACGACTCGACCTTCGGCTCGCGCAAGGTCGACAGCCTGACCCTGCACAAGGCCGGCGTCGAGACGGTCGTCCCGAAGGCCAAGGGCGTCGACGAGTTCAGCGACCTCAAGTCGTACTGGTCGAAGGACAACCCGTACAGCAGCGTCATCGTCCCGAAGACCGGCACCAGCATCGAGGTCGAGAACGAGTCCTCGAACTACCTCGAGACCTGGATCCGCGTCCGCCCGGTCGACAACTGATCGAAACGAGCAGTGACGATCAGCCTCTGACCAGGCACTGATTCACCAGTCCGGCCCGTCCCCGCAGCTGCGGGGGCGGGCCGGACGCTTGTCCGCGAGAGGTCCGCGCGGCCTCCGGAGTCCGCCCGTCCGGCGGGGTCCGCGAGGCACTTCCGGTCGGACCTACCGGTCCGGCAGCAGGGCGAGGAAGGCGTCCACCGCCTCGGTGACGTCCTTCCCGGTCCACTCCAGCGCGTCCGCGGCCACCGTGACCTCCGTCATCGACAGCCCCGGCAGGCCCTGCTCGCGCCAGCCGCCGAACAGGGCCGTCCCCGACTCCTCCGCCAGCCGGAGTCCCGCGAGGTCCAGCTCCTGCGGGGGGTAGGGAAGCCAGAGCTGGAACTGATGGGTGTGCGGCGGGGCCGGGTGGACCCGGGCGCCCGGAACGCCCGCGAACCCCTCGGCGAGCGCCGCCGCGACCGTCCCGGCGTGCGCGACGTACTGCCCCAGGCGCGGCAGTTCGCGGTCCAGGCCGGCCAGCGCGGCGAGCGCCGCCGGCCACTGCTGGAACAGCTGGCCGCCGTAGCGGTGCCGCCAGGCCTTGGCGGTCCGCACGAAGCGGGCCCGGCCGGCCAGCGCGGCGCCGCTGATCCCGCCGAGCGTCTTGTAGAAGGAGACGTAGACCGAGTCGGCCTGGGCGGCGATCTCCGGCAGCGGGCGGTCGAAGTGCACCACCGACTCCCAGATCCGGGCCCCGTCCAGGTGCAGCGCGGCGCCGTGCTCCTCCCGGACCACCGCGGCCACGGCCAGCAGGTCCGCCCAGGACGGCAGGACGAACCCGGCCTCGCGCAGCGGCAGCTCCAGGATCATCGCCGCGTACGGCTCGTCGAAGGCCCGCAGCTCGGCCACGGTGGGGAGCCGCGGCGCGACCGTGGGCCAGACGCTGCGCAGACCGCTGAGCCGCCCCAGCGCGTGCCGCTCGTGCAGTTCGGTGTGCCCGAGCGGGTGGGTGGCCACGGTCGGCAGCGCGGCGGCCTCGGCGTGGATCCGCAGCGCGACCTGCTGGGCCATCGTGCCGGTGGGGAAGAACGCGGCGTCCTCGGTGCCGAGCAGCTCGGCGACCCGGTTCTCCAGGGCCCGCACCACGCCGTCGCCGTACATGTCCGGCCGCCGGTCCAGGTCGTAGGCGCCCTCGCCCTCCTCGGCCAGGGCGGCGAGCCGCTCGCGCAGGCTTCGCGGCCGGGTGCCGGAGAGCAGCCGCTCGCAGCCGCGCAGCGCGGTGTACCGGCGCTCCTGGACGCCGGGCCCGCGGTCGGCTTCGGTCTCTTCGCTCCTGTTGGGATACATGCGTCGATGGTCCCGCAGGGACGGCGCGGGGTCAGCGGTGCGGACACCACGGGCGCCGCGGGCCCGGCCGGAGCCCGGCGCCGGGTGGCACTGGTCACAAGCACCCCCCGTGGTACGAGCGGCGGTAGTAGCGCGACGCGGCGGGGCCCCGGGAGACCCGGGCCGTGACCCTACTGTCGGATCACATGATCGTTACTCCGTCGGCTTGAATCTCCGGCCGGACGGTGACTACACGCCGTAGTACGTCACACCGTTTGGGAGTCCGCTCGGTGACGGTTACACCTGAGTGGTCCCTGCTCAGCACGCCCGAACGGGCTCGTTGCGCTGCCCCCGTACGTCCGTGAGGTCGAGCTACCGATGTCTTCCGTCCCGCCCATGGGGCCGGCCCTGCGCCGCCTCGCCGCCGACGCGGCGAACCGGGCGGCCGCCTGGCAGCCCCGGCTCGGCCAGGCCGTCCGCACCCACGCCGCCCCGCTCCGCACGCTCACCGCGCCCCGCCACGTGCTCCCCGGGGGCCCGCTGCGGGCCGACCGGCACCGCACCGTCACCGCGATCGGCGCGAGCGCGGTGATACTGTCCGGCGCCCTGCTGGTCGCCGCCCCCGGCAGCGCCTCGGCCCAGACGGTCATACCCACCACCCCCGGCAGCTCCGCCTTCACCTCCTCGCCCGCCGCGGTGCCCGCCCCCACGCCGGTGCAGGTCGCCGGCCCGAGCGCCTACAAGCTGCCGCACGAGCACGGCTCGGCGCAGGAGTACGTGGCGGTCGCCGCCAACCTGCTGCCCCCGGAGCCGCCCGCCCCGCCCGCGCCGTCCGCCGACCAGGCTCTGGCCGCCGAGGCCGCCCCGGCTCCCGCTCCCGCTCCGGCTCCGGCCCCCGCACCCGCTCCGGCCCCCGCGCCCGAGTGGTCCGCGCCGGTGCCGGGCGCGCCGACCAGCAACCCGTACGGCGTGGCCAACCCCGAGTACGCGGCCGGCTACCACACCGGCGTGGACTTCGCGGTGTCCCCGGGCACCGCCCTGCTGGCGGTCGGCAACGCCACCGTCGTGTCGGCCGGCTGGGACGGCGCCTACGGCAAGGAGGTCGTGCTGCGGCTGGCCGACGGGCGGTACGCGCAGTACGCGCACATGTCGTCGATCTCGGTGTCGGCGGGCGACCGGGTGTCGGCCGCCGAGCAGATCGGCCGCTCCGGGAACACCGGCAACTCGACCGGGCCCCACCTGCACTTCGAGATCCGCTCCAGCAACCACTACGGCGCGGTGGTCAACCCGATCGCCTACCTCTCCGGGCACGGGGTCACCGGCTTCTGAGGCCGCGGCACACGACGAGGGGCGGACCGGTCCACGTGACCGGTCCGCCCCTCGGGCGTTCGTGGGCGGGCGCCGGGCCGCTCAGACCCGGACCGGGGGGCTGATCAGGGCGCCGATCTCCAGCGCGACCCGCTGCGCGGCCGCCATCGCCTCCTCCACGGTGGCCACCGGTACCGCGTGCTCCGGGACGTGCCCGGGCTCCTGGCACTCGGCGGCGTCCTGCTTGATCAGGAACAGGGCCGAGTTGATGGTGAACAGCGACATCGCGGCGCGCAGCCGGTCCTCGAAGGTGGCCTCCGGGCCGTGCACCAGCCGGACCATCGCGATCATGCGGTCCTTGAACTCCACCCCGGCGGGCGAGTCGCGCAGCGCGGGCTGGTTCTCGTGGAAGAAGCGCAGCAGCGGGGCCCGCTCCGACATGCCCGCCGCGAACCGGCGGATCAGCTCGTCGCGCAGCGTGGGCGTCCACTCCTGCTCGCGGCCCCAGGCGATGGTGTCGTCGATCGGCGCGGCCATGCTCTGCACGATGCCGTGGACGATGTCGTCCTTGGTCTTGAAGTGGTAGTAGAGCGCGGCCTTGGTGACGCCCAGGCGGTCGGCGATCTCGCGGAGCGAGGTCTGCTCGTACCCCTGTTCGGAGAAGAGCTCCAGTGCGACCGCGACGATACGGGCCCGGGTGTCGCTGCGGGGGCTGTGCGTCGTACCCATGGCCTGCCTCGTTGACTGCGTCGGTGACTGCTGTGGCTGCGTTCGGCCGGCGCCGGTCGACGCCTGCCCGTCCGAACTCATTCTCCCCGTTCCGGTGGTCGACCTGGAAACTGGCTTGACGACCGGCTAGTGCACAACTTACCGTGCCGACGGTCCACAAACTAGCCGGGCGACAAGTAAGTAAGCCTTCCGCAGGCCAGATCGGTCGTCCGCCTCCAGTCCGGGAGACACCACCCCATGTCACAACCCAAGGCCGCCACCCCGGCACCGGAATCGACGACGCCCGAGGAGCAGCAGTCGCGCTCTCCCCGGGAGATCCGCCTGGTCATGATCGGCCTGGTGGTCACCATGCTGCTGGCCATGCTCGACAACCTGATCGTCGGCACCGCGATGCCGACGATCGTCGGCGACCTCGGCGGCGCCGAGCACCTGTCCTGGGTGGTGACCGCCTACACCCTGGCCACCGCCGCCTCCACCCCGATCTGGGGCAAGCTCGGCGACCTCTACGGCCGCAAGGGCATCTTCCTCACCTCGATCGTGATCTTCCTCGTGGGTTCGGCGCTGTCCGGCCTCTCGCAGAACATGAACGAGCTGATCGGCTTCCGCGCCCTCCAGGGCCTGGGCGCCGGCGGTCTGATGGTCGGCGTGATGTCGATCATGGGCGCGCTGGTCCCGCCGCGTGACCGCGGCAAGTACCAGGGCATGTTCGCCGCGGTGATGGCGCTCGCCACCATCGGCGGCCCGCTGGTCGGCGGCTTCATCACCGACCACCTGAGCTGGCACTGGACCTTCTACATCAACCTGCCGCTCGGCGTGATCGCGCTCGCCGTCGTCGTGGTCACCCTGAAGCTGCCGAAGGTCCGCAGCAAGGCCCGCATCGACTACGTCGGCGCGCTCCTGCTCACCACCGGCATCACCGCGCTCACCCTGATCACCACCTGGGGCGGCCAGGAGTACGCCTGGGGCTCCAAGCAGATCCTGGGCCTGGGCGCGCTCGCCGCCGCCACGCTGATCGCCTTCTGCTACGTCGAGCAGCGGGTCGAGGAGCCGATGCTCCCGCTCGACCTGTTCAAGAACCTGAACTTCACCCTGGTCTCGCTGATCGGCTTCATCGTCGGCTTCGTGATGTTCGGCTCGACCGTCTTCCTGCCGCTCTACCAGCAGACCGTGCAGGGCGCCTCGGCGACCAACTCCGGCCTGCTGCTGATGCCGATGATGTTCGGCATGCTGGTCGTCTCGCTGGTGGTCGGCCAGGCGGTCACCAAGACCGGCAAGTACCGGATCTACCCGATCATCGGCACCATCGTGATGACCGGCGGCATGCTGCTGCTGTCCATGCTCTCCACCGACACCAGCAGCTTCGCCTCGGCCTGCTACATGGTGGTGCTCGGCGCCGGCATGGGCTTCCTGATGCAGATCACCATGCTGGTCGCGCAGAACAGCGTGGAGCTCAAGGACATGGGCGTGGCCAGCTCCACCGCCACGCTGTTCCGCACCATCGGCGGTTCCTTCGGTGTGGCGCTGTTCGGGGCCCTGTTCAACAACCGGGTGACCGAGACCATGAAGGAGCGGCTCGGCGACGCGGCCGCCAACGGCGGTGGCAAGGGCGACCCGAGCTCCCTGAGCCCGGCCGCGCTGCGGGCGCTGCCCGCCCCGGTCCAGGACGCGTACCACCACGCCGTGGCCAACGGCATGCACACCGTCTTCCTCTGGGGCGCCGCGGCCGCGGTGATCTCGATCGCCGCGGCGGTGTTCCTGCGCGAGGTGCCGCTGCGCGGCGCCGGCTCGCCGGCGAAGGACGACGCCAAGGGCACCGAGCCCAACATCGAGGCCGTCGCGATCTGACGCCCGGAAAGCCCCCCTCCCGCCCTGGGAGGGGGGCTTTCGCGTCTCCGGGCGCGGGCGGTTCCGGTCCGCCGTCCCGCAGGCCGCCAAGGGCCGCCACGGGCCGTCCCGCGCTACTGCGGCAGGCGGTAGACGCCCTGCTCGACCGGCTCGACCAGGCCGTCGGCGACCAGTCCGTCCAGCGCCCGGGCCCGCTGCACCGCGTCCGGCCAGACCGCGTCCAGCCGTGCCTGCCCGACCGTGCCGTGCGCGTCCCGCAGCACCGCGAGGAGCTTCCCGCGCACCTGCCGGTCCGTTCCCTCGTAGGTCTGGCCGCGCCGGGCCGGGCCCTCGTACGGCGGGCGGCCGGCCCGCTGCCACGCACAGTGGCTGAACAGCGGACAGCCGCCGCACTCCGGTGCGCGCGCCGTGCAGACCAGGGCCCCCAGCTCCATCACGCCGACCGCCCAGGTCGCCGCCGTGTCGGCGTCGTCGGGCAGCAGCGCCGTCGCCGTCCGCCGCTCGGCCGCCGTGGTGGCCTGGGCCGGGTACTCCACCCCGGTCACCGCGCGGGCGAACACCCGCCGGACGTTGGTGTCGAGCACCACGTGCCGCTGGCGGAAGGCGAACGAGGCCACCGCCGCGGCCGTGTACTCCCCGACGCCGGGCAGCGAGAGCAGCGTCGCGTGGTCGTCCGGGACGACGCCGCCGTGCTTCTCGGTGATCGCCACCGCCGCCCCGTGCAGGCGCAGCGCCCGCCGCGGGTAGCCCAGCCGGCCCCACATCCGAACCGCCTCGCCCGGCGCGTCGGCCGCCAGGTCGGCCGGTGTCGGCCAGCGCTCCAGCCATGCCGCGTAGGCCGGCAGCACCCGCTTCACCGGGGTCTGCTGGAGCATGAACTCGCTGACCATCACCGCCCAGGGCGAGGCCTCCGGGGTCCGCCAGGGGAGGTCGCGCTGGTGGGCGTCGTACCAGCCGAGGACGGTCGAGTGCAGGACCGGCAGCGGCAGCGGCAGCGCCGGTACGGCGGCCGCCGCGGACGAGGGGGCGGGGACGGCGGGGGTGACGGTGATGGCAGCCATGGCCCTTCGATCCTCCCATGTCCGCGCCGCCGCTCGAAGCGGGTGCGGGGCCTGGCGCGGAGCTGCCTCGGAGCTGCCTCTGATCAGGCTCGGAGCGGACGAGCGGGTTCCGGATTGCCCCGGAAGGCTCCCACCCGGACTCCCCCGAACGGCTCATATGGCGGATCATGTGAAGGAAGGGACGAGTGTGCGGTGTTGGTGAGTCACAGGGCACACACTGTCTCGTAGAGTTTGGGCGTGCCTTCTCTGCGTCAACCCGTGGGACCGTTGCCGGCCTCGATCTACTGGCGACGGCGTCTCGTCGTCGCCGTCGCCGTCGCCGCGGTCGTCGCCCTGCTCGTCTGGCTGATGTCCGACCAGGGCGGTGGTGGTGACGGACCGGCGGGCAAGGGCGCGCAGGCCGCTCCCTCCC
This sequence comes from Kitasatospora sp. NPDC059973, assembly GCF_042737525.1. Taxonomy (NCBI): domain Bacteria; kingdom Bacillati; phylum Actinomycetota; class Actinomycetes; order Kitasatosporales; family Streptomycetaceae; genus Kitasatospora; species Kitasatospora sp. NPDC059973. The sequence goes on from NZ_JBHWUI010000011.1 coordinate 33,955, forward strand.
AGACCCCGGTCCAGACGATCACCCCGGGCGCGTCGTCGACCGGGCCCGCGAACAACTCGCGCCCCGGCAGCGGCGGGACGGGCGGCACCAACCCGGGCGGCGGCGCGGTCTCCGGATCCGGTGGCGGCGACGCCAGCCTCAGCACCGGCGGTGCGGGCGGCTCCGGTGGCGCGGCCAACCCGGCCACCGGCGGCGGTTCGGCCACCGGCGGATCGGCCGGCGGCGGGTCCGCCGCGGGCGGTACGGGCGGCGGCGCGGCCGGCGGCTCGGGCGGCAGCGGCGGCACTCCCCCGGTGAACACCTCCGAGGTGATGGCGCTACCCGTCTGCGCCTCCTCCCAGGTGACGCTGGAGCTGGCCAGCGCCCAGAACTCCTACCAGCCCAAGGACAAGCCGAAGCTGACGCTGACCGTCCACAACTCCTCCGGCGCCAACTGCCGGGTGGACCTCGGGCGGACGGCCTCCGCCATCACGGTGACGGCCAGCAACGGCGACCGCGTCTGGTCCTCCGGCGACTGCCCGGCCGACCGCGGCGGCAACTGGGTGCAGATCCCGGCCAACAGCGGCCTGACCGAGACCTTCACCTGGGACCGCGGCCGCAGCAAGCCGCAGTGCGCCACCGCCGATCCGGCGGCCGCGCCCGCCGGCACCTACCTGGTGGTCGCCGACCTCACCGGCCTCTCCGGCGGCCAGGTGTCGGCGCGCTCCTCGATCCGCCTGGAGAGCTGAGCGCCCCGAACACCCCGCTCCCGACGCCCTCCCGCGAAGCCCCGGCGCACGCCGCGCCGGGGCTTCGGCGCGTTTCCGGCCACCCCCGGACGGGGTTCGCCGGGGCGGCGCGACGGGCGGCGCCGCGACACGGAGCGGCCCCCGGGGAAGGTTCCCCGAGGGCCGCCCGCACGTACTGGTCGTCGTCAGACGTAGCGCTCCAGGATGGACGATTCAGCAAGTCGGGACAGGCCCTCGCGCACCGAGCGCGCCCTGGTCTCGCCGACGCCCTCGACCGTCTGCAGATCGTCGATGCTGGCCGCGAGCAGCTTCTGCAGTCCGCCGAAATGCTCGACCAGCCGCTCTATCACGGTGTTGGGCAGGCGCGGGATCTTGGCCAGCAGGCGGTAGCCGCGCGGCGAGACCGCGGAGTCCAGCGACTCCGGCGAGCCCGAGTAGCCGAGCGCCTTGGCGACCGTCTGCAGGTCGAGCAGCTCGGCGTGGGTCAACGCCTCCAGATCGGCCAGCACCTCGGCGACCGTCCGGCCCTTCTTCGCGGCCCGCTCCGGGAAGTAGTCCCGGGCGACCAGCTCGCGCTCCGGCTCTACGCCCGCGATCAGCTCGTCCAGTTGGAGGGAGAGCAGCCGGCCGTCGATACCGAGCTCCAGCACGTAGCCGGCGATCTCGGTGGCGATCAGCCGGACCATCTCCAGCCGCTGGGCGACGGCGGTGACGTCCCGGACCGTCACCAGGTCCTCGATCTCCAGGGCGGAGAGCGTGCCGGCCACCTCGTCCAGCCGGAGCTTGTACCGCTCCAGCGTGGCCAGCGCCTGGTTCGCCCGGGAGAGGACGGTGGTGGAGTCCTCCAGCACCCGGCGGGTGCCGTTGACGTACATCGCGATCAGCCGCATCGAGTGCGACACCGCGACCACGGGGAACCCGGTCTGCCGGTTGACCCGCTCCGCGGTGCGGTGGCGGGTGCCCGTCTCGTCGGTGGGGATGGTGGAGTCCGGCATCAGGTGCACGCCGGCCCGGACGATCTTGGTGATGTCCTTGTCCAGCACCACGGCGCCGTCGAGCTTGCACAGCTCGCGGAGCCGGGTCGCGGTGAACTCGACGTCCAGGACGAACCCGCCGGTACAGATCGACTCGACGGTCTTGTCGAAGCCGAGCACGATCAGACCGCCGGTGTTGGCCCGCAGCACGCGTTCCAGGCCGTCACGCAGCCCCGTGCCGGGGGCGATGGCGGTGAGGGAGGCCCGCAGCAGGGCCTCCTCGCGGGAGGACTTGTCCACCCGGTCGCTGCCTGCCACGTGACTCCTCCGGTCGACCCCGTGCCGCGCGCCTCGCGCCGTGCGCCGGCGTACGGTCTGTCGCTCTGTCGCTTATTACTGCCTTATTGCCAATTAGACAGGGGAAAGTCTAACTGCGTGCGGCATTAACAGGGCTTGGGTCAGCGCAGTTCGTCCGAGTCGACCGGCTCCCACCCCTCCATGAGCTCCTCCGGGTAGGCCGCGACGGGCGCCGCGGCGGCGGCCCGGCGCGGGGTCGGCGGCGCCGACGGCGCCTCACCGCGCGGCTTGGCGGCGGCCCGGCGGCGGCCCGGGATGGCCCGCAGCGCCTCACCGATGTCCGCGACCTCGACGACCGTCATCCCCGCCGGCACCTTGCCCGGGTCCGGCGGGACCAGCGCGTGCGTGAAGCCCAGCCGGTGCGCCTCGGCCAGCCGCCGCTGCACACCCGTCACCCGCCGTACCTCGCCCGCCAGACCGACCTCGCCGATCGCCACCAGGTTGCTCGGGAGCGGGGTGTCCGAGGAGGAGCTGGCCACGGCGAGCGCGATCGCGAGGTCCGCCGAGGGCTCGCTCAGCTTCACCCCGCCGACCGTGGCCGTGTAGATGTCCTGCTTGCCGAGCTTGACCCCGCCGTGCCGCTCGACCACGGCCAGGATCATCGCGATCCGGGGCGACTCCAGGCCGGAGGTCGTCCGGCGCGGGGACGGGATCTGCGAATCCACCATCAGCGCCTGCACCTCCGCCACCAGCGGCCGCCGGCCCTCCAGCGTGACGGTCAGGCAGGTGCCGGGGACGGGCTTGTCACGCCTGGTCAGGAAGAGGCCCGAGGGATCGGCCAGGCCCACGATGCCCTCGTCGTGCAGCTCGAAGCAGCCGACCTCGTCGGTGGCGCCGTAGCGGTTCTTGATGCCGCGGATGATCCGCAGCCGGGCGTGGCGGTCCCCCTCGAAGCTCAGCACCACGTCCACCAGGTGCTCCAGCAGCCGGGGGCCGGCGATCTGGCCGTCCTTGGTGACGTGGCCGACCAGCAGGGTGGCCATGCCGCGGTCCTTGGACGCCCGGATCAGCGCACCGGCCACCTCGCGGACCTGGGCCGGCCCGCCGGGCGCGCCGTCCAGCTCGGCGGAGGCGATGGTCTGCACCGAGTCCAGGATCAGCAGGCCCGGGTTCACCGCGTCGATGTGCCCGAGGACGGCGCCGAGATCGGACTCGGCCGCGAGGTACAGGTGCTCGGAGAGCGCGTTGATCCGGTCCGCCCGCAGCCGGACCTGACCGGCCGACTCCTCACCGGTGACGTAGAGCGTGCGGTGCTGGGCACTGGCCGCCTTGGCCGCGACGTCCAGCAGCAGGGTGGACTTGCCGACGCCGGGCTCGCCGGCCAGCAGCACCACGGCGCCGGGGACGAGGCCGCCGCCGAGCACCCGGTCCAGCTCGGGCACACCGGTGGAGCGGGCCGTCGCGACCTGGCCGTCGATCTGGGCGATCGGGCGCGCGGGCGCGCTCACCGGCCCGGCGGCCGTCGTCCTGATCGGCACCGCGCCGTACTCCTCGACCGTGCCCCAGGCGTTGCACTCCGGGCAGCGGCCGACCCATTTGGGCAGCTGGTTGCCGCACTCGGTGCAGCGGTACGCCGGGCGCGGCTTGGCGGTGGTCTTGGTGCGGGCAGCCATGCGGTCACCGTAGCGCCTGGGTAGGACAACGCGGGTCCGGCGGCCGCGGCGCGGGGACGGGACGGTGCGGGCACCTCCGGTCCACGAATGGGCGATGTTGTTACCCGAAAGAAGTACAACAGCAGGGAAGAGCCCGGGCGGGGGCCCGGGTCTCTCTACCGTCGGACGGGTGACAACGCGTATCGAAGGGCCGCGCGACCCCGTGCTCGCGGCGTACGACCGGCAGGTGGACGGCCTGTTCACCTACTGCCTCTCGGTGCTGTGCGAGCACGACGCGGCCGCGGCCGCCCTGCGCGAGGTGCGCGAGCTGGCGCGGCGGCACGGGGCCCGGCTCGCCGAACCGGGGATGGTCCGGGCCTGGCTGTACTCGCTGGCCCGGTACTGCTGCCTGCGGCGCCTGGAGGACGGGGGCGGACTCGGCGGCGGTGGCGCTGCCGGTCCTGGTGCCGCCGCCGGTGCCGCCGCCGTCGCCGGCCTGCTCGACGCGGTGACCGGTGCGGGTACCGGCGGTGCGGGCCCGTCGGACGCCGCCGGGCCCTCGGACGCCGCCGGTCCCTCGGCCGCGGAGGCGGGCCGTCGGCGCCGGGAGCTGGCCTCGCTGGCCTGGCCCGAGGCGGCCGGCACCGACCCCGAACAGCGCGAGGCGCTGGAGCTGTCGGTGCGCCACCGGCTGAGCCCGATCGAGGTGGCGGCCGTCCTGGGCGTCCCCTTCGAGAGCTGCCGCGCACTGCTCGCCTCGGCCGAGGCCGAGGTCGGCCGGACCAGGGCGGCGCTGCTGGTGCTCGGTGTCGGCAGCTGCCCCGAACTGGACCGGCTCGGCGGGGCCGGGGCGGAGAGCTGGCGGGACTGGGTGCTCGGCCCCGCGCTGCGCCGCGAGCTGGTGCAGCACGTGGCGGACTGCCCGACCTGTCGGGGCACTGCCGAGCGGGTGGCCGGCGAGGTGACGCAGGGCGCCGACGGCCTGTCCGGGCTGCCGGTCCTGTCCGCCCCGGCGGCCCCGGCGGCGACCGGGGCAGGGACCGACGGGGCGGTGTTCCTGCCGCGTGCGGCGGAGGAGGCGGCCCGGCGGAGGACCTCGGGGCCGGCCCCGGTGGTCGAGCCCGGTCTCCGGTTCGACCAGGGCGGGTTCCCGCGCCACCGGGCGCCGGACAGCGGCCGGGCCCGGGCGGTACGCCGCCGGGTGGTGACCACCGGGGTGCTGGCCGCCGTCCTGGCCGCGCCGGTGGTGGCGCTCTGGGCCGGCCACCGGGGTGGCGGCGGCACCGGGGCGGCGGCCTCCGTCTCCTCGGTCCGGGTCGAGGACGACGCGCGGTCCGCCGGGCACCGGCCGGGCGGGCCGGGGGCGGTGGCCGGGCAGTCCGGGCTGCCCGGCGGGGTGGTGGGGGCCGTGGGCGCGGCCCCGGCGGTGGCGGGGCTGGAACTGGCCGGGGCCAGGGGTGCAGAAACGTTGCTCCCGGGGATCCAGGGCCCCGCGATTCCGGTCCCCGGCCGGGGCGCGACCCCGCTCGGCAGTCCGACACTGGTCGCCGCACCGGCCCCTGCCGTCACCGGCGGCCCGGGCACCGCACCGGGCGCCGCAGGCCCCGCCGGTGGTCCGGGGGCACCGGCCACCGCCCCGATCGGGCTGCTGACCGTCGAGGCCGGCGAGTACGGCAACCGCACCGTCCTCACCCTGACCAACTCCGGCGCCACCGAGATCCGCTGGCACGCCGAGGTGGGGGCCGCCTGGCTGCGCCTCAGCCGGGACGCCGGAACGCTCGCACCGGGCCAGCGGATCACGGTGATCGTCACCGTCGACGAGGACCTCGCGCCGGACGCGCACTGGACCGCCCGGATCGCCCTGCCGCCCTCGCAGGCGGTGGTCACCCTGGAGGGCGGCCCGCACCACCGGGGCGGCAGCACCTCGGCGCCGGGCGAGCCGACCTCGGCCCCGACCGATCCGGGGCCCACGCCCACCGGCGGTACGCCGACGGGCCCGCCGACCGGTGGTACCCCGACCGGGCCCGGGCCCACGGCGGCGCCGTCCGGACCGACGGCGACGGCCGCGCCGAGCGGCACGCCGACGACCGCTCCCCCGGCGACACCGACCGGGGCTCCGACGGGCGCGCCGACAGGGGCGCCGACAGGGGCGCCCACGGGCGCGCCGACCGGGCCGGGGACGGGGACAGGCACGCCCAGCGGGGCCGCGTCGCCGGGCGGGTCGGCGTCACCGGCGCCGAGGAGTGGCGCGTCGGCGCCCGCTTCGCCGCGCTGAACCGGGAGGGGAGGGGAGCGGAGCGGGAGGCACGGGCCGGGGTGGGGACGCACTGCCCCCGGCCCGTCGCCCGCCCCCGGCCCCGTGGCTCAGCCGGTCAGCCGGTCAGCCGGTCAGCCGGTCAGCCCGGCGATGCCGTCGCCGAGGTACTTCGCCCCGAGGACGACCAGGAGGACGATCATGATGGCCGCGTTGTGCGCGGCCATCCACGCCTTCCACTCACCGAGCACCCGGGTCGACCGGTCGCCGCCGAACCGGGACACCGCCAGCGGCACCACCGTGCAGAGCGAGCCGATCACCACCATCAGCGCGGCCGCGCCCGCCTTGCCGCCGCCGGAGGCCGTACTGGTGGCGATCGAGACCGCGCCGCCCACCGCCAGCACCAGGTTCTTCGGGTTGGCCACCACCAGGGCGGCGCCCAGGCCGGCCGCCCGGACCGGGGTGAAGCGGTCGATCGCCCGCATCCACGTCGGCGGCGCGTGCACATGGCCCTCGCGCGGGCGGCCCCGCCACTGCTCGAACCCCAGCAGCAGGAACAGCGCGCCCAGCGCCAGCTTCAGCCACCACGCCCAGGCCGGCGGGGCGGAGCCGGTACTCAGCCCCGAGCCGGCCGACACCACCACCGCGACCACCGCTCCCAGCGCCACCACCCAGCCGCCCGTGAAGGCCGACCCGTTGGTCCGGCCCTGCGGGGTGGCCAGCATCAGGATCACGGCGATCAGCGGCATCGGGCTGAGCGCGATGCCGACGGCCGAGGCCAGCATCTGGCCGACGGCGTCACCCATCCCGACTCCTCCCGGTCACCGGTGTGCGGACAACCCGCTCAGCTCCGCCGGATCGGCGGCACCCGGTAGGTGCCGTCGAGGGCGGCCGGCTTCGGCTGGTAGAGCCGGATGATCGGCCGGAACTCCCCCGCCGGGGTCGGCAGCCAGTTCGCCTCCTCCGCCGGGTCGGTGGGGCGGTCGTGCTGCAGCCGGAGCGTCAGCGAGCCGTCCTCGGCGTAGACCAGGCCCGGCGTCCGGTCGCCGATCGAGTAGCGCTCGATCGGGTTCGCGACCAGGTAGTAGTCCGGCAGGCCGTACATGGTGACGGACCAGAAGGCCTCGGCCGGCGGCGGCTGGTCCAGGCGCAGCGTGTACCTGTGGGCGCCGCTCAGCGGCCGCCCGTCGGCGTCGTCGTACGTCATCGCGTAGGTGGCCTCGTACGCGTGGTTGCCCCAGAGTCCGGCGCGGGCGGCGGCGGCGCGGCTGAGGTAAGCGGCGCGGCGGTCGGGGATGCGCCACTCCGGGTCGTCGATGGTGCCGGGGCCGAGGAAGTCGACGTTGAAGTCGAACAGGTGCAGCCCGGAGCGCCACTCGCCGGCCGGGTGGTCCTCCGGCGGCCGGGTGGCGGCCTCGACCCGTTCCCGGCCCGCGGCCAGGCCCTTGAGCAGGGCGAGGGTCCACTCGGGTTCGGCGGCGCGGTACGGCGACGGTCCGGTGTCGAGCAGGCCGAGCGGCGCGAAGCGCTGCTGGTACTCGACGTCCGGCCCGGCGGGCGGGAAGGCCGCCATCCAGATCCGCAGCCGTTCGAAGAAGGCCAGCCGCTCCGGCACCGCGGGGTCCGGCTCGGGCAGCCCGGCGGCCAGGCCGCCCGGCTCCAGCGGTTCGAGCGTCAGCCCTTCCTGGAGGGCCCGGACGCGCGGCAGGTCCTCCGGGCCGGTGCAGGCGAAGCGGCCGACGACGGTGGCCACGGTGGTCGGCGAGACGATCACGCGTTCCCGGCTCGGCGGGGTCCCGTGCCAGCCGGGCGGGACGACCAGCCAGGTCTGCGCGCCGGTGCCGGTGGCCCGCCGGCCGAGGTAGGCGAAGTTGTCGGTCCACGCGCCGACGAACTGCAGGACGTAGTAGGCCCCGGCGGTGTCCGGTACCCGCAGCACCTGCGGACCCTCGGAGAGGTCGAGCTGGGCGATCGAGTAGACGGTGTCGTTGTTGACGGAGACGAAGGGGTCGTCCGGGCCGGCCAGTCTGGTCGCGTGGCTGAAGTCGTTGAAGGGGGCCGCGGGCAGGGTCCCCAGGCCGCCCGCGGTGAAGCGCTCGACCATGGTGAGGTCGGAGACCAGCGGGTAGCCGTAGACGTAGGCGTCGGCGGCCAGGGCCTCCAGCTCGGGCTGGGTCATCGGTAGTCCTTCCCGGGGTCCGGGTGGCGGGGTCGGGGTGTGTCGGTGGTGGGGCATGGGTGGGTGGCGGGTCGTGGGTGGGTGGCGGGTCGTGGGTGGGTGGCAGGTCGTAGGTGGGTGGCGGGTCGTAGGTGGGTGGCGGGTCGTAGGTGGGTGGTGCTGCTCGCGGGGCTGGAGGCGGTGCCGGGCTCAGCGTGGCGTCAGCGGTGGGAGCGCCCAACAGCCTTCGCGGGCCCGCTCGTCCGGTCCGTAGAGCCGGACGACCACCTCGAACGGGCCGTCGGGCGCGGGCAGCCAGTTGGCCGAGTGCTGGGCGTCGGCCGGGCGCTTGTGCTGGAGGTAGAGGGTGAGGCCGCCGTCCGGGTCGTGGGCCAGCCCGGGGGTGCGGTCGCCGATCGAGTAGCGGTCCAGCGGGTTGTCGACCAGCCGGCGCCCGGGGAGCGCGTACATGGTCGCCGACCAGAAGAACCGCGCGGGCGGGAGCGTGTCCGGTCCGAAGCGCAGGACGTAGTCGTGCTCGCCGGTGTTCGGCGGGCTGTTGCCGTCGCTGTCGGCCGTCCAGGCGCCGTACCAGACCTCCTCGACGGGCAGCCCGTACAGGTCCCGCGAGGCGCCGACGGCCCGCCGGAGGTGGTCCGTGCCGAGCCGCTCCCGCGTGCCGGAGAGGCCGGCCGTGTCCCCGGCCCCTTCCTCGGTCCCTTGCCCGGCCCGTTCGGCGGCCCGTTCGGCGGCCCGTTCGGCGGCCCGGGTGAGTTCGGCCCGGGCGTCGGCGATGCCGCGCCCGATCTCGGCGCGGACCTCGATCGGCAGCGCGGCGGGCTCGAACTCGCCCCGGCCGTCGATGCCCAGATCGGTGAGCCGGCCGCGCAGGTCGGCGTCGGCGGGCAGCACGGGGCAGAAGCCGAGCAGGAAGTCGAGGAAGCCGAAGAACTCGATGGTGCCCAGCACCTCCTCCCGCCAGACCGGCCAGACGGGGTCGGGTGCGGGCGGCGGTGCCGCAGTACCCGCGTACTCGTGCAGCGGGCGCAGCCGGTACTGCCGCTGGAGGCCCTTCAGCTCCTCGACCGCCTCCGGCGAGGTACCGCCGAGGTGGGTGCGGCCGACGATGCCGATCAGCTCGGTGGCGGTGCGGATGACACCGGCCGTGCCCTCGGGCACCGCGCCCTGCCAGCCGGGGCCCGCCACCAGGTAGTCGCCGGCCTCCCGGCCGGTGGCCCGGGTACCGATGAACCCGGCGTAGGAGGTGTCGAGTTCGTGCAGGGGGAGGACGTAGTAGCGGTCCTCGGCGGGCACCGAGACGACCCACGGTTCGGCCCGGAGGTCGAGCCAGGCCCAGGAGTACCGGGTGTCGTTGTCGGGCGTGACGACATCGGTGGTCGCCGGGGTGGAGGGCTGCGCATGGTGCCGGAAGACGCCGAAGCCGCCGATGTGGCGCGGGTCCGCGTCGTCGACGGCCTGCGGGTAGAGCGTCCGGTAGTTCTCCAGGAGCGGGAACCCCCAGATCCATGCCTCGGCGGCGGTCGCGCGGACGGTGGCCGGATCCACGAGTGCCGGGTTGCCCATGCTGTCGCTCTCCCCTGCCTCGGCGCATGCCCCTTATCCGGACATACAGGTTCAAACGGATCCTAGGGGCGGCCCAGTCGATCAGCATGTCGGCGATGCCGGAAGGGCCCCGCCCGCGCACCCGGGCGTCCGGGGTACGTCCGGAGTGGGTTCGCGATGCTTCCGGAGTACGCCTGGGGTACCGCCGAGGCAGCTCCGGGCGCGTCCGGATGCCTCCGGGGTACGCCCGGGGTACCTCCGGGTGCGTCCGCCCGCCGCGAACGGAAGCCTGTGGCGGGTCCGACCGGGAGAGGCTGGCGATATGAAGATCCTCTTGCTCGGCGGTTCGTCCTTCCTCGGACGGGCCTACGCTTCGCAGGCCCTCGACCGGGGCCACGACGTGACCACCTTCAACCGCGGCCGCTCCGGCAGCGACCTGCCCGGCGTCGAGACCGTCCGGGGCGAGCGCGACTCCGCCGACGACCTGGCCCGGCTGGTCGAGGGACGGCGGTGGGACGCCGTCGTCGACACCTCGGCGCAGCAGCCCGCCCAGGCCGCGCTCTCCGCCCGGCTGCTGCGCGCGCACGCGGACCACTACACCTTCGTCTCCTCCGTGCACGCCTTCGCCGACTGGCCGGCCCGGGCGGTGGACGAGACCGCGCCCCTGCACCCCTGCCCCGCCGACACCCCGCCCGACCAGCCCCCCGGCAACCCCCTCAAGGCCGGCTGCGAACGCGCGGTGCTGGAGGGGTTCGGGGCCGACCGCACACTGATCCTCAACAGCGGCCTGCTGATCGGCCCTCACGAGAACGGCGGCCGCCTGCCGTGGTGGCTGGAGCGGATGGCCCGCGGCGGCCGGGTACTGGCTCCGGGTGACCCGACCCGGGCGATGCAGGTCATCGACGTCCGCGACTTCGCGGTGTTCGGCGTGACCGCGCTGGAGGCCGGTCGTACCGGGCGCTACCTCACCACCGCCCCGGCCGGGAACGTCACCTTCGGGGAGTTCCTGGCGACCTGCGTCGAGGTGGTCGGCGAGACCGTCGACGGGGACGGCGCCGCCCACCCGCCGGCGGAGCTCGTCTGGGTCGAGGACGGCCCGCTGCTCGCCGAAGGTCCGGACAGCGTCCAGCCCTGGAGCGAACTCCCGCTCTGGGCACCCGACGTGCCGGAGCTGGCGGGCGTCTGGCTCGCCGACACCGCCCGGGCACAGGCGGCCGGCCTGCGGTGTCGGCCGTTCGCCGACACCGCCCGGGACACCTGGGCCTGGCTCCGCACGCGCGGCCCGGCCGAGGACACCGACGCCGACGGGCTCAAGGGCCGCAAGGGTGCCGCTCAGAAGGCCGGCATGGTCCCCGCCAAGGAGCAGCGCCTGCTCGCCGCCCTCGCGTAGCGCGATGCGGGCCGCGCCCTGCGCGCCGACGCTGTCTGGCTCGCCGCCCTACCGAGGCGGCGAGCCAGGCGGGTCCGTCGGGCCCGGGTGGGCCAGGAGACCGGGGCTGTGGTCACCGGACCGACGCGATCAGTGCGCACGCCCGGGCGGCAGGTGCCGGCACGCGCGCCAAGCGGCGCGGACCGGACCGTGCGCCGCGGCCGACGGACCCCGGTCAGTGCGTCCGCCGGGTGACCAACTCGGCGAGCGCCAGCAGCTCGTCGGCCGCGGACGGCTCGGGCACCGCCGTCGCCAACTGGCCGAGCGCGGCGGCCATCCGCTCGCACGACTCCCCCTGCGCCCAGCCCCGGCCGCCCGCACCCTCCACCGCGGCCGCGCAACGGCTCAACTCCTCCGGGCTGAGCGGACGCGCGAGCGCGTACAGCTCGGCCAGCGCCCGCCCGTCCGGTGTGTCGGAGCCCAGCGCCGCCACCACCGGCAGGGACTTCTTGCGTGCCACCAAGTCCGCCCCGACCGGCTTGCCGGTGACGGCGGGATCCCCCCAGATCCCGATCAGATCGTCGATGAGCTGGAACGCCAGGCCGATCTCCCGGCCGAAGCCGTCCATCGCCTGCGCCGCCTCCTCCGAGGCGCCCGCGTACTGGGCGCCCATCGCGCAGGCGGCACCGAGCAGCGCACCCGTCTTCGCCTCCGCCATCGCCAGGCACTCGGCGAGCGAAACGTCACTGCGCTGCTCGAAGGCGCAGTCGATCTGCTGTCCCTCGCAGAGTTCGACCACGCAGTCGGTGAGCCGGCGGATCGCGCCCTGCGCGGCCGGGTGGGTGTCCTCCGCGAGGAGGCGCAGCGCCAGCGAGTGCATGGCGTCGCCCGCCAGGATGGCCTCGGTGGTGCCGAACACCCGCCAGGCGGTGGGGCGGTGGCGCCTGGTCTCGTCACGGTCGATGACGTCGTCGTGGAGCAGGGTGAAGTTGTGGACGAGCTCGACGGCCGCCGCCGCCGCGGTGGCGGTCACCGTGGTGCCGCCGAGCGCCTGGGTGGCGGCCAGGACCATGGCCGGCCTGATCGCCTTGCCGGAGGGTGCGGCGGTCGGTGAGCCGTCGGCCTCCCACCAGCCGAAGTGGTAGCCGGCCACCTTGCGCATCGAGCCGGGCAGCGAGTCGACCGCGGCGCGCAGGACCGGATCGACCAGACCACGGGTGCGGGCGAGGACGTCCTCCGCCTCGTGGCCCTCCCGGTGCTCCCGCTCCAACGTGAAACTTCCCATGGGTTCCTCCCCCTGATGGTGGGCGCCGTCCGGCTGGCCGCGGGACCCCCGCGACCGGCCGGACGGCATGGTGCCGATCGACCCCGGTCAGTCGTGGTGGTGCGCGACGTCGACGTTCTCCAGCACGCCCACCGCGTCGGGCACCAGGATGGCGGCGGAGTAGTAGGCGCTGACGAGATAGGAAATGACGGCCTTCTCGCTGATCCCCATGAACCGCACCGAGAGGCTCGGCTGGTATTCATCGGGAATTCCGGTCTGGTGCAGCCCGATGACACCCTGGTTGTCCTCGCCGGTGCGCAGCGCGAGGATCGAGCTGGTGTGACCGCCGACGACCGGGATCTTGTTGCACGGGAAGACCGGCACCCCCCGCCAGGCGAACACCGGCTTGCCCTGGACCTCGACGGTGTCCGGGTAGAGGCCGCGGCGGTTGCACTCCCGGCCGATGGCGGCGATCGCCTTGGGGTGGGCGAGGAACATCTTGGTGCCGCGGCGCCGGCTCAGCAGCTCGTCCATGTCGTCCGGCGTGGGCGGGCCGGAGTGGGTCTGGATCCGCTGCTCGTACGCGGCGTTCCGCAGGAGCCCGAACTCCGGGTTGTTGATCAGCTCGGCCTCCTGGCGCTCGCGCAGCGCCTCGATGGTCAGCCGGAGCTGGTGCTCGGTCTGGTTCATCGGCTGGTTGTAGAGGTCGGCGACCCGGCTGTGCACCTTCAGCACCGTCTGGGCGACGCTCAGCTCGTACTCGCGCGGCTTCAGCTCGTAGTCCACGAAGGCGCCGGGCAGCTCGTACTCGCCGTGGTGCCCGGCGGAGAGCTCGATCGCCGCCTCGCCGTGCTTGTTCTGCGCCTGCTGGAAGCCCGCCAGGTAGTCCATGATCTGCAGCTGCAGTGCCTCGGAACGCTCCGCGAGCTCCTGGAACGACGGCCAGGAGAGCGCCAGCAGCGTGCCCGCGGTGGCGGCCTTCACCGCGTACGGCCAGCTGCCGTCCTCGCGCTGGAGCACCTCGTCGCCCAGGTGGTCGCCGTCGGCGAGGGAGCCGAGCACCACCTCCTCGCCGTACTTGCCCGTTCCCCACCGGTCGAGCTTGCCGTGCGCGATGATGAGGACCTCGTCGATCGGCGTCCCCGCCGTGACCAGGACCTCACCGGCGGAGAAATCGCGTTGGACGAAGCGACCGGCCAGCGCCTCCAGCACCGCGTCGTCCTCGAACCCGCGCAGCACCGGCACCTCGCGCAGGGTGGGCGGGACGATCCGCACCTCGGAGCCCGTCTGGACGACACTCACCCGGCCGCGGCCGACCGCGTACCGCAGGCGCCGGTTGACCCGGTAGGTACCGCCGGAGACCTGCACCCACGGCAGCATCCTGAGCAGCCAGCGCGGGCTGATGCCCTGCATCTGCGGCGCGGACTTGGTGGTCGTCGCGAGGTTCCTCGCGCCGGCCGTACCGAGGCTCTGCTGCGAACCGGATTGCGGCGTACCGCCCGGCGCAGGAATACCGACGTTGGTTTCGGTCGACATAGGGAGCCTTTCGCATACCCGATGAAGTGTCGCCTTGCAAGAATCATGATGGGCCCATTCGAAGGCTTCCACAATCACTCTTTCGAGTGGTCGGAATAACCGAACAAATAGGACCACTAGATCACCTGATCTATTTCAGTTCGATCCTTATTCGAACGCGGACGAACCCCTCCTCCCGGACCCCGGCCGCACCCCGACGCCACCCGCGACCGACCCCCGACCGGACCCCGACCCGGCCACCGGCCCACCCGCCGTCCACCCCGGCGAGCCGGGCCGCTAAGGTGCGCCTCAAGGGCCACGGGGCCAGTGACGAACGAGTGGCCGCACCGGATGCCCTCCCCCTCGTTCACCCCTGCCCTGGGAGGCCTTCATGAGTGCCCCCGTACGTGTCTGGCTCAACCGCACCTACGCCGAGAACGTCTTCTTCATCGAACAGCTGCGCGCCGCGCCGCGCCCCGTCCGGATCCACGCGACCCACGTCGACGCCGACTCCCCGGTGCTCGCCGCCGCCGACCACGCCACCCTGGAACCGGGCGACCTCCCCCCGGACGCCTACGTCGCCTACGCGCTCGACTACTGCGCCCGCCACGCGATCGACGTCTTCCTGCCCCGGCTCAACCAGCTCGCGATCTCGCTGCACCACCAGGAGTTCGAGGCGATCGGCACCGCCCTCGTCTGCCCGCCCGCCACCGCCATCGCGGCCTTCGACAGCAAGGCCGACGGCTACGCGGCGATCGCCGCCGCCGGACTGCCCACCCCGCCGTGGTGGCTGGTCCGGAGCGCCGACGACCTGCTCGCCGCCGTCGACCGGATCGAGTCCGCCGGGCTCACCGCCTGCCTCAAACCCGCTTCCGGCGCCGGCGGCGAGGGCTTCCGGATGCTCACCCGCGAGCCCTTCGGCCTGCACCGGCTGGCCGGCTGGGACAGCCGGGTCCAGGTCGACCAGGTGGCCGCCGCGCTGGCGGCCGCCGACGAGCCGGCCGACCTGCTGGTGATGCCCTACCTGGAGGGCCCCGAGATATCGGTCGACTGCCTCGGCGACCGCGACGGCACCCTGCTCGCCGCGGTCGGCCGCAGCAAGCACCGGCGCCGCCGGAGCTTCACCACCGCACCGCGGTACCTGGAGCCCACCCGCCGGCTGATCGAGTCCGTCGGGATGTCCTTCCTGTCCAACGTGCAGTTCCGCCACCTGGCCGGGGAGCCGGTGGTCATCGACGTCAACACCCGCCCCTCCGGCGGCCTGCACCAGCTGCGCCTGTGCGGCCTCAACCTGCCGTGGAACGCGGTGCAGCTGGCGCTCGGCGAGCGGCCGGACACCGTGCCCACCGGGGATCCGGCCGGGATCGACTACACCCTGGTCTCCGGGATCCAGCCGGTCCTGCCGCGCCAGGGTTCGTTCGACCGCGGTCCGGCCGCGGTCGAACTCGTGCACTGACACCCGTACCGACACTCGCGAACCGCCGCCGGCGCCACCCCGTCGGCGGCCACCGCCCCGGTCGCCGCCCGTGCTCCGCCCGGCCCCGCTACAGCGGGCCGTCCCAGTCCAGCGTCGGCTCCAGCACGCCCTCCAGCGTGAGCAGCCAGCGCTTGACGTCGATCCCGACCCGGCCGCCGCCGAATCCGCCGATGCCGTCCGCCGCCACCACGCGGTGGCACGGCACCAGCAGCGCGACGGGATTGGCCGCCATCATCTGCCCGACCGTCCTGGCCGCCAGCCCCGGCTCCGTGACACCCTCGAACACCCCGCTGCGGGCCGCCAGTTCGCCGTAGGTGATGGTCCGCCCGAACGGCACCTCGTGCCAGAGCGTCCGCAGCACCGCGCGATGCGGTCCGGTGCTCAGGCTCCAGTCGATGGGCAGCCCCAACTCCCGCCGCCCGCCCGCGAGGTACTCGGCTATCCGCCCGGTGACCGCGTCGATCTTCGACCGGTCGGTGCACGGCGGCCGCTCGCCCGGCTGCCCCAGGTAGCCCGCCGCCGCCACTCCCAGCGGCGTCACCGCGATGTGCATCGGACCGCTCGGCAGCGGCGTCTCCACCGTCATCCAGGACATCGCCGTGGGCTGTGACACGGACTGCGACACGCTCGGGCCCCCGCCCTCCTCCGCCGGGCCGGCCACCGGCCACGCCGGTACCCGCGGGGCGCGCGAGGACCACCCGCCCCGCTCGCCATCGTACGGCGGGTCCGCCCGGCGTGGCCGGACCGTCCCTAGAGCCGCCCCTTCAGCTCGGCGGCGATCCCGCGCGACCACCGGGACAGCTCGGTCCGGTCGGCCGCCCGGCCCTCGCACAGGGCGTCGAGCTGCGCTTCGTTGATCCGGTTCGGCCCCGGGATCTCCAGCAGGTACGCGAGCTCCTCCAGCACCGTGGCGAGGCGCTTGGCATCCGCGTGATCGAGGGCGACCGCCGCCTCGTGGTGGCTGATGGTGAGAGAACCGGGCATGGCCAACCTCCTCCGTTCGCCCCCGCCCCTCCACCGTACGACCGCTCCGGCACCCGTGCCCGCCGCACGACCGCGGGCGCCCCTCCGGGCCCGGCCGGCCACGCTCCGCGGCGCACCCGCCACCTCGCGAGGGGCCCGGGAGCCCCTCCTCGCCCGCGGCCCCTGACCGCCCCCATGGCCGACCGGCGGCGCTCACGACCATTGCGCCGCAAACACGCTGACCAGTCGTCAGGCAACCCGATCGGGGACGGCGGGGCCACGTGGAGGAGCTGGGCGCCTGACGGCCGGGGCGACCGGGCCTCCCGCCCCACGACGACGAAGGGCCGGTCCGCCCGGGATCACCCCGGCCCGACCGGCCCTTCGAGCACCGAGCCCCCTGTCGGGTTCGAACCGACGACCCCCGCTTTACAAGAGCGGTGCTCTGGCCAGCTGAGCTAAGGAGGCATGGTGACCGTCCGCGACGAGGTCACGGCGGCACCGGGGGCAGTCTACCGGGCGGCCGTGGGGCGGTGGTGGCATATCCGGGGGATCGCGGGCGGGGCGGGCGTGATGGAACCGATGCCGAATTCCAGGGGTCCGGGGGCTGACAAGCGGCGTAGGCGCAGGTAGCGTCGCCCGGAGTTGACCCGCGCCGTGGTTCGGACCAGGAGCGGGCCCGCGCACGACATCCACCTTTACTCGGATCGTCCGGCACGTTCCTGCCGGTGAAGGAGAGCACAGCCATGGCTTCTGTGACGTACGACAAGGCGACCCGTGTCTACCCCGGGTCCGACAAGCCCTCCGTGGACGCGCTGGACCTGGAGATCGCGGACGGCGAGTTCCTCGTCCTGGTCGGCCCCTCCGGCTGTGGCAAGTCCACCAGCCTCCGGATGCTGGCCGGCCTGGAGGACGTGAACGCCGGCGCGATCCGCATCGGTGACCGCGACGTCACGCACCTGCCGCCGAAGGACCGGGACATCGCCATGGTGTTCCAGAACTACGCGCTCTACCCGCACATGACCGTCGCGGAGAACATGGGCTTCGCGCTCAAGATCGCGGGCGTCAACAAGACCGAGATCCGCACCAAGGTCGAAGAGGCCGCGAAGATCCTCGACCTCACCGAGTACCTGGACCGCAAGCCGAAGGCGCTCTCCGGCGGTCAGCGCCAGCGTGTCGCCATGGGCCGCGCGATCGTCCGCGAGCCGCAGGTCTTCCTGATGGACGAGCCGCTGTCGAACCTCGACGCCAAGCTCCGCGTCTCCACCCGCACCCAGATCGCGGGCCTGCAGCGCCGCCTGGGCATCACCACCGTGTACGTCACCCACGACCAGACCGAGGCGCTCACCATGGGCGACCGCGTCGCGGTGCTCAAGGGCGGCGTGCTGCAGCAGGTCGACACCCCGCGCAACATGTACGACCGGCCCGCCAACCTCTTCGTGGCCGGCTTCATCGGCTCGCCCGCGATGAACCTGATCGACGTGCCGCTGGTGGACGGCGGGGTGAAGTTCGGCGGCTCGATCGTCAACATCTCCCGCGAGGACCTCTCCGGCGCCGGCACCGACAAGTCGGTGACCGTCGGCGTCCGCCCAGAGCACTTCGAGATCGTCCCGGCCGGCGGCATCGAGGGCGTCGCCGTGACCGTCAACGTGGTCGAGGAACTCGGCTCGGACGGCTTCGTCTACGGCACCACCAAGCTCGGCGGCGAGGACAAGGACCTGGTCGTGCGCGTGCACGGCCGCCAGATCCCGCAGCGCGGCGAGACCATCCACGTCGTGCCGATCGCCAACGAGACCCACGTGTTCTCCACCAGCAGCGGTGCCCGCCTGAGCAACTGACGCTCGCGGCGGCGAACGACCCGGGCGGAGCCCCGCCGGACCACGCGGTCCGGCGGGGCTCCGCCGTCGTTCGGCCGTCGTTCGGCCGTCCGCACCGCCCGCGTCAACACGGTGAAGGGACGAACCCGGACACCACGTCACTCGATGGTGTAACGGAGGGCGATCCGGGCCCCACCCAGCGCTACTCTCCTGAGCGTGAAGCAGCTAGTTCGCCGAATCGGCCAGACCATCGCCCTGACCCTGCCCGTGGTCCTGGTGACCACCGGCACCCTCGCCGTGACCAGGGTGCCGTGGGCTCCGCCGACCGGGCTGGACCAGCAGGTCGTGGCAGCCTCCAGCGAGGACGGCGCCGGCATCGGCCGGGTGCCCGCGGCCAAGGCCCCGGAGGGCCTGGCTCCGCAGGACGCCCTGCGCGTGGCCCTGCTGGAGGAGTTGCGCGCGCACAACCCGGGCAGCGCGCTGGACCTGCTGGAGCGCTCGATGCGCGAGCAGCCGGCCCTGACGCCGTACTGCACCTCGCTCGCCGGTGAGCTCGGCAAGGCGGCCGTGCGCAAGTACCAGGGGGACGTCCAGCGCGCCCGGTCCTTCGCCCGGCCGGTCTGTGACGGCTCGTTCGCCTCCGGGGTCGCCGCCTAGGGGTGCCACGCCCCGGCGGCCGCCCTATTGTGCAGGCATGACCGCTGACTCCGGCCCCGCCGCCGACCTCACGTCCGCCCAGGCACAGCAGGCACCGCAGGCTCCGCAGACGGCTCAGGCACCACAGCCGTCGGCGGCCCCGCCCGGCACGACGGCCGTCACCCAGGCCGTCATCCTGGCCGGCGGCCAGGGCTCCCGGCTGCGGCCCTACACGGACGACCGGCCGAAGCCGCTGGTCGAGATCCCCGGCACGGGGACGCCGATCCTCGGACACCAGCTCTCCTGGCTCGCCTCCGAGGGCGTCACCGACGTGGTCATCTCGTGCGGTCACCTGGCCGGTGTGCTGGAGGAGTGGCTCGACCGGACCGACCTGCCGCTGAAGGTCCGCACCGTCGTCGAGGCCGAACCGCTGGGCCGCGGCGGCGGGCTGAAGTACGCCGCCAAGGCGCTGCCCCGGCCGGACGAGCCCTGGTACGCCACCAACGGCGACATCTGGACCCGCTTCAGCCTGCGCGACATGGCCGCCTTCCACCACGAGCGGGACGCCGTAGCGACGCTCGCCCTGGCCCGTCCGCGCATCCCGTGGGGCGCGGTGGAGACGGACCAGTTCGGCAACGTGCTGGACTTCATCGAGGCGCCGCCCTCGCCCTTCCTGATCAACGCCGGCCTGTACGTCTTCAGTCCGGAGTTCGCCGAGCTGCTGCCGGACGTCGGGGACCACGAGCGGACCACGTTCCCCCAACTCGCGCGCGGCAAGCGCCTGGCGGGGTACCAGCTGCCGCAGGGCGTCTACTGGCGCGCCATCGACACCGCGAAGGACCTCACCGAGGCGGCCAAGGAACTCGCCGCCGGAGCCGGCCACACGCCCCGGTAACCCACCCCGGCGGCGGGCCCACGGGCCCCCGGCCCCGGGACCACGAGCAGGTAGCCGGGTGCTCCCCCACGGAGCACCCGGCCACCTGTCGTCCCCGAAGGGCCCGACGGCCCGTCAGGTCGCCGTCGGCGACCCCGGCCGGGAGCTCCGGGCCCCGCCGCCGGACAGCTCGGCCAGCGGCCCGCTGCCCAGCACGCCGCCGAGCAGCCCCGAGCCGGAGCTGCTGCTCGGGCTCGGCTTGGGCGCCGCCCCCGAACCGTTGCCCGGCGCCGGGGTGCTGCGCGACGCGGGCGCCGAGGCGGCCGGGGCCGCGGTCTGCGGCGCCGCCGGGGCCGAACTCGGACCGCTCTCCGGCTTGGTGGACCGCGCCTTGCCGCTCGGCGTGGGCGTCCCGGCCTTCGGCGAGGCCGCGCCCTGGGCCGGCGCCGAGGACGACGGCGCGGACGAGCCGGCCGCCGGCGAGGCCGGCCGCGCGGGCGCGGGCGAGGTGGACGGCCCCTGCCCACCGGGGGTGGCGGAGGGCCCGCCACTCGGCCAGACCGGCGTGCCGTAGTCCGTCGCCGGCCGGGACGGCCCGGGGTGCGGACGGCCGCCGGTGCGGACCGCCGCGCCCAGCATCGACCCGAGCAGCAGGGTCAGGCCGACCACGACCGCGGTGACCACCGCACCGCGCCGCAGCACCCGCCGGCGCAGTGCCGCCGGCGCGCCCGGGCCGTGGCGGCGCCACGCCTCCAGGTTGAGCCGCCCGTCCAACGAGGCGAACGGCGCTCCGGCGATCAGCAGCGGGCTCCAGGCCGCCAGGAAGATCAGGTCGGGCGTGTCGTAGACCGGCACGGCCCGCCAGCTGACGGTGAACAGCAGGGCGGCGGAGAGCAGCATCGCCGCTCCGGCCGCGAGCCGCTGCCAGAGGCCCAGGACGGTCAGCACGCCCACCACGATCTCGGTGAACGAGACCACCAGCCCCGAGCCCACCGGGTGCGCCATCGCGAACGACAGCAGCGGTTCGGCGACCTTCCAGGGGTGCAGCGAGGAGAGCCAGCGCATCATCGAGCCGCGCTCGCCGCCGTCGAAGTACACCGGGTCGCAGAGCTTGCTGAACCCGGCGTAGACCGAGAGCGAGCCCAGCACCGCGCGCAACGGCAGCAGCACCAGGCCGAGGTCCACCCGGCGGCCGGGGTACCACGGCGGCTTGCCCTCACCGGCGGTGGCGGAGACCTCGGGCAGCTCGCCGCTGGGCGTCCAGCCCTGGGGCGCGCCGACCGGGCCGACGCCCGCCTCGGTGGCGGTACCGGCGCCCTCGCGCGGCTGGCGCGGGACCGTCCGGGCACCCGCGTACGACGGGATCACCCGGGTGTCGTCGTCGGCCGTGGAGCCGCCCGGGGCGCGCCCGCCGACCCCGGCCGGCGCGGGCACGCCGGTCAACCGGACGGCCTCCAGCAGCCGGGTGGCCGCCTGGTCCCCGGGGGGCGCCTGGCCGCTCCAGGTGACGGCGGTGACCCGGCCCTTGCGCCGCGGCGCGCCGGCACCGCCGGCCCCGGCGAGCGCCGGTACGGCCGAGGCGGGCACGACCACCTGCGGGGTGACCAGCGGACGGCGGATCAGGCCCTGGCCGGCGTACGGGTCGCCGAACGCGGCCCCGGTGGAGAGCGCTCCGGCCGGGGCGTCGATCAGCGGCGCCACCGGGGTGCCGAGCCGCAGCCGGAAGCTGGCCTGGGTGACGCTGAGGCGCGCGGGGTCGGACGGCACCTTGACGGTATTGAGGCCGGGGCCCGCGTCTATCCCGGTGCTGCCGTTGCCCAGGAGGGGGCGCCGAGGTGTTCTGGTGTCCACACCCGTCTAACCGGGTGACACCCGGTTAGGACACTCTCCCGAGTGGATGTCCGGCGCCCACTTGAAGTGATCATGAGAAAAGCGATCGGGCCCGGTCGGGCCCGATCGCTTTCACCCGAATTGCGGGCGGACTGCGGAGAATCCGGAAGATCTCCTGCGCCGCCCGACCCCGCTGTGCTGCGGCGAAACGGCTCGCCCGGGCGCGGAAACGGCCCGGCCGGACCGCCGTACCGCCCACCGGCCCGGTCGGGACCGCCGCGGTACGACGGCCCGGCCGGGCCGCGCGTCGGGAGGGGTCAGCCGACCTTGCTGCGCAGGCGCGCGGCCTCGTACAGCACGATGCCCGCGGCGACGCCGGCGTTCAGCGACTCGGTGGCACCCGGCATCGGGATCCGCACGCGGATGTCACAGGTCTCCGAGACCAGCCGGGACAGGCCCTTGCCCTCGCTGCCCGCGACGATCACGACCGGACCGGCCAGCGCCTCCAGGTCACCGATCTCGGCCTCGCCGTCGGCGGCCAGGCCGACCACCATCACGCCGGCCTTCTGGTAGGCCTCCAGCGTCCGGGTCAGGTTGGTGGCCCGGGCGACGGGCAGCCGCGCCGCGGCACCGGAGGAGGTCTTCCAGGCACCGGCGGTCATGCCCGCCGCCCGGCGCTCGGGGATGACCACGCCGTGCGCGCCGAAGGCGGCGGCGGAGCGGACCACGGCGCCGAGGTTGCGCGAGTCGGTGACCCCGTCGAGCGCCATGATCAGCGCGTCCTCGCCGTTGTCCGCGGCCTGCGCCAGCAGGTCCTCGGGGTGCGCGTACTCGTACGGCGGGACCTGCAGCACCAGGCCCTGGTGGTTCATGTTGCCGGTCATCTGGTCCAGCTGCGGGCGCGGGGCCTCCATCAGCGGGATGCCCCGGTCGTTGGCGGCCTGGAAGGCGTCGCGCACCCGGTCGTCGGTGTCGATGAACTGCAGGACGTAGAGCGCGGTGGCCGGCACCCCGCCCTGCAGGGCCTCGACCACCGAGTTGCGGCCGAAGACCAGCTCCGCCGCGCCGGCACCGCCACGGCCGCCCTTGCCGCCACCGCCGGCCCGGCGCATGCCGGCCCGGGCCTTGGCGTCCCGCTCGCGCTTGACCGCGGCGTTGGCCGCGCGCTGCTTCGGGTGCCCCTTGCGCTCCGCGCCGGGGGGCGTCGGGCCCTTGCCCTGGAGCGCCTTCCGGCTGTGGCCGCCGGTACCGACACTCGCGCCCTTCTTCGACCCGGGGTTGCGGCGGTTCCTGCGTGCACTGTTGCCGGCCATGGCTGTACTTCCTGTCTGTCCGGCATGCCCGGCCGCACCGTGAACCCGGTGCCGGCCGACGACATGCGCTACGTCATGCGGGAGGGCCGCACCGGTTCGGTACGGCCCACCCTCACCCCATCGCTCGGATGGAGTTACTGGTTGTTGATCGTCCAGCGCGGGCCGGACGGGGTGTCCTCGATCGCCAGCCCGGCCTCGCCGAGCTGGTCACGGATGGCATCCGCGGTGGCGAAGTCCTTGCGGGTCCGGGCCGCCTGCCGCTGCTCCAGGACCAGCCTGACCAGCGAGTCGACGACCCCGTGGAGGTCCTCACCGTGCTCGGCCCCGGTCCACTGCGGGTCCAGCGGGTCGAGGCCCAGTACTCCGAGCATCGCACGGACCTCGGCCAGACGCGCCACCGCGTTCTCCTTGTCGTCCGCGGTGAGGGCGCTGTTGCCCTGGCGGACGGCGGTGTGCACGATGGCCAGCGCCTGGGGAACGCCCAGGTCGTCGTCCATCGCCTCGGCGAAGGCCGGCGGCACCTCGGGCGCCGCGTCGACCGCGCCGCAGCGCTCGACCACGCGCTGGACGAAGCCCTCGATCCGGCCGAACCCGGCCTCGGCCTCGCGCAGCGACTCCTCGCTGTACTCGATCATCGAGCGGTAGTGCGGGGCCGCCAGGTAGTACCGGAGCACGATCGGACGCCAGCGCTCGACCATCTCGGAGACCAGCACCGAGTTGCCGAGCGACTTGCTCATCTTCTCGCCGCTCATGGTGACCCAGGCGTTGTGCACCCAGAAGTTCGCGAAGTCGTCGCCGTACGCCTTGGACTGGGCGATCTCGTTCTCGTGGTGCGGGAAGATCAGGTCGATCCCGCCGCCGTGGATGTCGAAGGCCCGGCCCAGGTACTTGTGCGCCATCGCGGAGCACTCCAGGTGCCAGCCGGGACGGCCGCCGCCCCACGGGGTCTCCCAGCTCGGCTCACCGGCCTTGGCGGACTTCCACATCGCGAAGTCGCGCGGGTCGCGCTTGCCGGTCTCGCCCTCGCCCTCGGGCTGGCGCAGGTTCTCCAGCTTCTGGTTGGAGAGTTCGAGGTAGCCGGGGAAGGACTTCACGTCGAAGTAGACGTTGCCGTCCGACGCGTAGGCGTGCCCCTTGGCGATGAGCGTCCGCATCATCTCGATCATCTCGGGGATGTGCCCGGTGGCCCGCGGCTCGACGGTCGGCGGGAGGCAGCCGAGCGCCGCGTAGCCGTCGTTGAAGGCCCGCTCGTTGGCGTAGGCGATCTGCCACCACGGCGTACCGAGCTGGCGCTCCTTGGCGATGACCTTGTCGTCGATGTCGGTGACGTTGCGCGCGAAGGTCACCTGGTAGCCGCGGTAGGCGAACCACCGCTGCATGATGTCGAAGTTGAGCCCGGACCGGATGTGCCCGATGTGTGGCGCCGACTGGACGGTAGCGCCGCACAGGTAGATCGAGACACAACCCGGTACAAGCGGGACGAAGTCGCGTACCTGGCGGGTGCTGGTGTCGTACAGGCGAATGCTCACAGCGTCAAGCGTAGTGGGCATGAGGGGGTGCCCCGCGACATTCTCGAATGTCAATACCGCGGCTACGCCGTTTCTTCTTCATGGCCTACCGGAGTCACCCGCTCCGCCTGGCTCTCTCAGAGGTTGCCGACCACCTTGCGCGGGCTGAGCCGGACCACCACCCGGACGTCCTCCGGGCCGTCGTAGCCGTAGGACTCCTCGCCGCGGTACTTGCGCGCCAGCTCGTCGATCAGCTCCTTGCCGCCCTCCCGGGTGAGGGTGGCCTCGCCGCGCAACTCCACGTAGGAGTAGGGGCTCTCCGGCGGGTTGACCACCAGCGAGATCCGCGGGTCCTTCAGCAGGTTGAGGTGCTTGCGGCGGCCCTCCACCGTGGAGAAGAGGACGTCGTCGCCGTCCCGCTTGACCCAGACCACCGAGGACTGGGGGCTGCCGTCGGGCTGGATGGTGGAGACCACGGCGAAGCTCTTGCCGTCGATCAGGGCCTTGGCCCGGTCGGAGAGCTGTGCGGCCATCGGGGACCTCTTCTCGTCAAGCGGCGTCGGACGGCCCGCGGTGAGCGGGTGGGCCTCGCTCGGCCCGCTCCGAACGGTAGCGACTCGGGCACCGGCCAAGGCTCCTGAACACCCGTCACGGGCCGGGTATTCCCGGCCCGGACCACCCGGACGGCCTACCGGCCGCCGCCACCGCTCCTACTACCGCCCCCGGGCCGCCCCTGCCGCTGTCCGGCGCTCCTGGTGCGCCCCGGGGTCAGCGGCGCTCGTACACCAGCGCGGTGGCGATCGCCGCGAGCCCCTCGGCCCGGCCGGTGAGGCCGAGGCCGTCCGTCGTCGTCCCGGAGACCGAGACCGGCGCGCCGACCGCCGCCGAGAGCGCGGCCTGCGCCTCGGCGCGCCGCTTGCCGATCTTCGGCCGGACACCGATCACCTGGACGGAGACGTTGCCGATCTCGAAACCGGCCTCGCGCACCAGCCGGGCCGCCTCGCCGAGCAGCCGGACGCCGGACGCGCCCGACCACTCCGGCCGGTCGGTGCCGAAGTGCGCGCCCAGGTCCCCGATCCCGGCGGCCGAGAACAGCGCGTCGCAGGAGGCGTGCGCGGCCACGTCGGCGTCGGAGTGCCCGGCCAGGCCGTACTCGGCGCCCGGCCATTCCAGGCCGGCCACCCAGAGCGGGCGCCCGGCCTCGAAGGCGTGCACATCGGTGCCGATCCCCACCCGGGGGATCAGCGGCGGCCGCGAGTCCGCGGCGGGCGGCACCGGGGCGTGGGCGGTCGGCGCCGCGTCCTCGGCGCGCGGGCCGGAGGCCGTGGGATCAGTAGGCATCGGCGGCCCTCCGGCGGGCGAGAACGGCCTCGGCGAGCACGAGGTCCAGCGGACGGGTCACCTTGAACGCCTCCTCGTGGCCGGGCACCACCACCACCCGGCCGCCGAAGCGCTCCACCAGGCCCGCGTCGTCGGTGACCGCCGGCAGGGCGTCGGCCCCCGCGGCGGCCTCCTCGGCGAGCGCCTTCTCGTGCACCTCGGCCAGCGTCTCCCGGCGGAAGCCCTGCGGAGTCTGCACGGCCCGCAGGGTGGAACGGTCGGGCGTGTCGAGCACCGGCTCGGGACCACCCGGCCGCGGCTCGACCCGCTTCACCGTGTCCGCGAGCGGCACGGCGGGCACCACCGCCTCCGCCCCGCCGCGGACGGCGGCCGCGACGGCGTCCACCACCTCGACCGGCACGAGCGGACGCGCCGCGTCGTGCACCAGGACGATCTCCACCTCGGCCGGGATCGCGGCGAGGCCCAGCCGGACCGACTCCTGGCGGGTCGCCCCGCCCGGCACGACCCGGATGTCCTTGCCGTCCAGGCCGTGGGTGTCGAGCAGTCCGACCACCTCGGCCACGCCGTCGGCCGGCGCCGCGACCACGACCAGCCCGACCGCCCGGCTGCGGGTCAGCGCCCTGACGGCGTGCACCAGGAGCGGCACCCCGCCCAGCTCCCGCAGGGCCTTCGGGGCTCCGGGCCCCAGTCGCTCACCGCGTCCCGCGGCGGGCACCACCGCTGCTGCAACTGCTCCTGTGGCGTTCAGGTTTCACTCCTTCGGCGAAGTGGGTATGGCCATGGCGTGCACGACGGGCGCGCGGGACCCCTTCCGAAAAGCTCCACGGTCTCCCGCCCACAGAACACGCAGAAACGGTCATGCGGGCCCGGGGCCGACCGGCTCGGGTGCGGGGGCGTCGTCCGGACACGCCTCAGCGCCCGAAGTGCCACTGCACCACTCCAGGACGGTTCGTCCGATGAGCGGCGCGCCGGCATCGGGCGCTGTGAACGTGTGAGCGGTGGGCGCGAGCCCGACTGCGCTACGAGGCGAGCACCTCGTCGAGCAGCGTCTCCGCCTTGTCCTCGTTGGTGTTCTCGGCCAGCGCGAGCTCGCTGACGAGGATCTGGCGCGCCTTGGCGAGCATGCGCTTCTCACCGGCGGACAGACCGCGCTCGCGCTCGCGACGCCAGAGATCGCGCACAACCTCGGCGACCTTGATAACGTCACCCGAAGCGAGCTTCTCCAGGTTTGCCTTGTAGCGACGGGACCAGTTGGTCGGCTCTTCGGTGTACGGTGCGCGAAGCACCTCGAAGACCCGGTCCAGACCCTCCTGGCCGACTACATCGCGCACGCCGACGAACTCCGCGTTCTCGGCGGGCACCCGGAGCGTCAGGTCTCCCTGCTGCACCTTGAGGACCAGGTAGGTCTTGTCCACACCTTTGATCTGGCGAATTTCGATGGCCTCGATCAGCGCGGCCCCGTGATGGGGGTAGACCACCGTGTCGCCAACCTTGAACGTCATGTGACAGGACCCCTTCCGTGGCTTTCCAGAATAACACGCTTTTCGGCGCACCCGAAGGGCGTTTTCGCAGGTCAGGGCCGGTCTCGGGGCTTGACAAGGACCCCCATGACGTGCTGCGGGCGACCTTCGGCGCGGGCTTCCCGCAGGTCGGAGGCGGTTCCGGTACCTCCCGAAACCTGCGGCAACACTCCTGAAACCGTGATTGGATCTTGAGATTTCACCGTTTATCGGGCCGTTTCCCGATCGTGATCCGATCTTGGTCGACACTTGACCAGGACACGCCGGTGTGTTGCCACGAGTACGGCGCCGGGTCGCGGCCGAGGTCGGAGCCGTACCGCCGTCCGGGCCCGGGCCGTTGCCGGTGCCGGGCGCGAGGCCCCGCCGACGCCGCCCCGCCGGTCGTCTCCGGGCGTGGCGGGGTGCCGCCGTCCGGGCGCCGGGCGGACTCCCGGAGCGCGACACGGGGACCACCCCGTGAGGAGCGCATAAGCGAGGTCGATAATCTGAGGCCTGACCACCCGACATGTGACCTAGGAGAAGCCGCCGCCGTGAGCCGCAGCATTCGAGTCGGCAGCATCGCCGCCATCGCCGCCCTCGCCATCGCCTCGCTGTCGTCCTGCTCGGCCGGCAACAAGGCGGAGACTCTGGAGATCAAGCCCGACAACGCCTACGCGACGGTCGGCACCGACCTCCGGCTGAACAACATCGTTGTCATCACCGGGGACGAGTCCTCCGGCGAGCACACCGGTCCGGCCAACGTGTCGGTGAACATCAGCAACACCGGGACGGAGCCCGTCGAGCTCCAGTCCATCGTCGTGGGCGACGGCGGGGCCGCCGCCTTCGCCGACCAGAAGGGCGCCCCGCTGGGCAGCATCGTCGTCCCGGCCGGCGGCGCCGTGCTGATCGGCGGCGAAGGCAACCCCTCCGCCAAGGTCGCCTCGGCCAGCGTCCACGTCGGTGGCTTCGTGCCCACCGCCTTCGCCTTCAAGAACGGCGAGAAGGTCGCGACCGAGGCCGCGGTCAGCCCGAACAAGGGTCTGTACAAGGGCTGGGGCCCGACCGCCTCCCCCGCCGCCGTGCCGTCCAAGGCCGCCGGCTCGCCCAGCGCCTCGGCCGGTGCCGCCACCCCCTCGGGCACCGCCACCCCCTCCGGTACCGCGGCCGGCACCGGTGCGGCCACTCCGGCCGGCACCGCCTCGCCGACCGCCGGCTCCCACTGACCCGCCGCCTCCGGCGCCCGGTCCCGCGAACGCGGGGTCCGGGCACCGCGGAGGCGGACCCGCGGAGGGCCGGCCGGGCTCGGTCGCGCACGCGAAGGACCCCTCCGGGCGGCTGCTCGGAGGGGTCCTTCGTGGGTCCGCCCGGTCCGCCCGGTCCGCGCCGGCGGAGTGGGCGGCTCTGTCGAGCCGCTCGCCCCCCGGCACAGAGGTCCCGGTCGTCCGGTCTACGGCTCGAACTTGTAGCCGAGGCCACGGACCGTGACCAGGTAGCGCGGCGCGCCCGGGTCCGGCTCGATCTTCGCCCGCAGGCGCTTCACGTGGACGTCGAGCGTCTTGGTGTCCCCGACGTAGTCGGCGCCCCAGACCCGGTCGATCAGCTGCATCCGGGTGAGCACCCGGCCCGCGTTGCGCAGCAGCATCTCCAGCAGGTCGAACTCCTTGAGCGGGAGGTCGACCTTGGCGCCGTCGACGGTCACCACGTGGCGGTCGACGTCCATCCGGACCGGGCCCGCCTCCAGCGCGCCCGGGCCGCCACCGTCGCCGGGGCCCTCGGCCTCGCCGCGCCGGCGCAGCACCGCACGGATCCGGGCCACCAGCTCACGGGTGGAGTAGGGCTTGGTCACGTAGTCGTCCGCACCTATTTCCAGGCCGACGACCTTGTCGATCTCGCTGTCCTTGGCGGTGACCATGATCACCGGGACGTTCGAGCGCACCCGGAGCTGGCGGCAGACCTCGGTGCCGGGCAGGCCCGGCAGCATCAGGTCGAGCAGGACGAGATCGGCGCCGTTCCGTTCGAACTGCTCCAGGGCGTCGGGGCCGGTGGCGGCGATGGCCACCTCGAAGCCCTCCTTGCGGAGCATGTACGAGAGAGCGTCGCTGAACGACTCCTCGTCCTCGACCACCAGTACTCGGGTCACGATCAGGCCTCCGGGGCAAGCTGGGGGGTTGTGTCTGACAGGGGTTGCGCGGACTCCCCGGCGGGGAGCGTGTGGTCCTCGGGGGCCTGCCCGGCGGGCAGGCGCACGGTGAAGGTGGAGCCCTGGCCCTCGACGCTCCACACCGAGACGGTGCCGCCGTGCGAGGCGGCCACGTGCTTGACGATGGAGAGGCCGAGGCCGGTGCCGCCGGTCGCCCGGGACCGGGCCGGGTCGACCCGGTAGAACCGTTCGAACACCCGCTCGCGGTCCTTCTCGGAGATGCCGATGCCCTGGTCGGTCACCGAGATCTCGATCAGCTCGCCGTCGGCCTCGCCGAGGGCGGCGGCACTGGAGATCCGGCGGGTGGCGATCGCGACCCTGGTCCTCGGCGGGCTGTAGTTCACGGCGTTCTCGACCAGGTTGCCGAGCGCCGCGGCCAGCTGGCCGCGGTGGCCGTGCAGGTAGAGGCCGGCGATGCCGCCGGCCGCGATCAGGATCTGCTTGGCGGCGGCCTGCTGGCGGCAGCGGTCGATCGCCTCCGCGATCAGCTCGTCCACCGCGACCGGCTCCGGGTCGACCATCAGCCGGTCGTCCTGGACCCGGGAGAGGTCGATGATCTCCTGGACCAGGCTGGCCAGCCTGGTCGCCTCGATCTGCATCCGGCCGGCGAAGCGCTGCACCGCCTCCGGGTCGTCGGACGCGTCGGCGACCGCCTCGGAGAGCAGCGAGAGCGCGCCGACCGGGGTCTTGAGTTCGTGGCTGACGTTGGCGACGAAGTCGCGGCGGACCGCCTCGACCCGGCGGCGGTCGGTCTGGTCCTCGACCAGGACCAGGACCAGCCGGGAGCCCAGCGGGGCGACCCGGACCGACACCGCGAGCGGCTCGGCGGCCCGCGCCGCACCGGGGCGGGGCACCTCCAGCTCGACCTGGCGGATCTCACCGTCCCGGCGGGTGGCCCGGGCCAGCGAGAGCATCTGGTCGATGGCGACCGCGCCGCCGCGCACCAGTCCCATCGCGTACGCCGCGGAGCTGGCCTTGACCACCTCGTCGCCCTCGCCGAGCACGATCGCGCAGGAGCGCAGCACGGAGAGGACGGTGTCGACCCCGGGGGGAAGGGGAGGTTCATGGGTGGGGTTGTTGAGCCCCTGCTGTCGGGTTCTGCCGTTGGTGCCGCCGTACCTGCCCTTGGCCTGTTCGCGCTCGCTCCAACGGAAGGCGATGGAGGCCGTGAGGCCGACGCCGAGCCCGGCTATGGCGCAGGCAGCGGCGGCGGCCACGTTCACGTCCATACCGCCAGCCTAAGCGCATGACGTGGCCACTCCTCCAGGGTCGGATCAAGGGATCGGCCGCCCGTTGCCGAGAATTCACCTCCACGTAGCTGCCGATTCACCGCACGGGTCGTGCGTGGTCGCCCGGGCGGCCCAGAGTTGGTCGCGCAGCCCGTGTGGGAAGGAACGGTGGATCGAACGCCTGTCCGTCGTCCCCGGTGCGCGCGTACGATGCGCGCCACCAGCAGCGGTCATTCGTACGCCCTACCGACGGTCGTACGGGATGACCGGTCGGCACCGCCACCGACACAGCTACTGAGGAGAGAGCATGCGCGACGCGTACCACGAGGAACTCGACTCGATCGGCGACAGCCTGATCGAGATGGCCCGGCTGGTCGGCTCGGCCCTGGGCCGGGCCACCACCGCGCTCCTCGACGCGGACCTGGCGCTGGCGGAGAGCGTGATCGCCGCCGACGAGAGGATCAACAACCTGCACCACGAGCTGGAGAACCGGGCGATCGACCTGCTCGCCCGCCAGCAGCCGGTCGCCACCGACCTGCGCATCGTCGTCACCTCGCTGCGGATGAGCGCCGACCTGGAGCGCTGCGGCGACCTGGCCCGGCACGTGGCCAAGGTCGCGCGGCTGCGCTACCCCGAGTCGGCGGTGCCGCGCGACCTGCACGCGACCGTCCTGGAGATGGGCCAGCTCGCCCAGCGGCTGGTGGCCAAGGCCGGCCTGGTGATCGCCACCAAGGACGTCGACAAGGCGCTGGAGCTGGAGCAGGACGACGACGCGATCGACGCGCTGCACCGCGACCTGTTCGCGCACCTGATCGACGACCGCTGGCAGCACGGGATCGAGACCGCGGTCGACGTCACGCTGGTCGGCCGCTACTACGAGCGCTTCGCGGACCACGCGGTCTCGGTGGCCAAGCGCGTGGTGTACCTGGTGACCGGCGAGCACGTGGGCGAGTTCATCGCCTCCTCGGAGGCCGCCGGGGAGTGACCCCGGTACGGCACGGCGCCCCCGGAGGCAGGGTCGGTCCCGCCGCCGGGGGCGGCGCCGTGTCCGCTCCGGGCACCGTGGTCTCCGCTCCGGGCGGTGGGCCGGCCCTGTCCCGGACGGGTGGGTCGCCGCTGGTCGGGGTGGGTGGACCGGCTCCGCCGGTGGCGGGCCGGGGCTCCGACGGCCCGGCGGCGCTCACTCCGCGGGGTGAGTAAACCTCGAACAGGGGTGGTGAGGGCGCACGGCTTCTCGGATCGCCCACCACTGCGCGCCCGTTGACGCCCCGTCCGATCGGCGGTTTCACTCGATGCCGTAGGCACCGAAGTGTGCCCGTCACAAGGAGGGTTCCAGCGCGATGAAGGCAAACCCGACCCGACCGGCACCGGCCCACGAGATCGTCGAGCCGTCCGCCCCGAAGCTGCTGCCCGTCCTCGCCGCCGGCTGCGGCTGTGGTCCGGGCTGCGGCTGCGGCTGCCAGTCCGGCGCCCCCTGCCAGTGCGGTGGGGTCAGCGGCGGCTGCTGCGGCCACTGAGAACCGCCGCACCCGGCGAAGCCCCGTGGTGCACGGCCGCCGTGGGAGACGGTCGTGCACCCCGGTCACCGGGTCGGAGTCCTCCGGCCGCCCGACCGCTCGCTCGCGGCGTGCGGCGCGTGGCGTCCAGCGTGCCGCGCGCCGATCAGAACAGGACGTCGGTGCAGGAGTAGAAGGCGTTGCCGGTGTCGGCGATCTCCCAGACCGCCACGACCACCTGGTGCCCGGTCCGGCCGCTCGGGATCGTCGCGGTGTGGCTGAGCGTGCTCGGCACCTGGGTGCCGTTGTACGGGACGGTCAGGAACGGCGTCAGCTCCAGACCGGCCCGGGTGACCTTCTGGCCCGCGTTGTAGCCGGCCTTGGTCAGGTAGTACTTGAAGTTGGCGGTCGCGTGCCGAGCGGTGAACTTCCAGGTGAAGGTGAGCCGCTGCCCCGCCGCCACCTTGGTGGTGGGCCAGGCACCGCCGCGCGGGTCGTCCAGCTCGGCGAACCGGCTGTTGCCGCCGGCGCAGATGGTGCCGTCGGCCGGCCCGGCGCCAGGGAAGCCCTTCGACCCCTCGACGCTCTGCGGCTCCCAGCGGATCGCACCGCAGTCGGTGACCGTACCCGCCCCGCAGAGCGCGGCCCGGCTGGGCGGGGTGGAGATGTAGCCGTGCGACTGCGCCGGCAGGGCGACGGTGAGCGGAACCGCGAGCGCGGCGACGACCGCTCCCACGAGATGACGTGTGCGCATGGAGCTCCTCCGTGGGGGTGGATGGAGAGTGCGCCGGGCACAGACGCGCGCGCCTGGGGGTGCGGCGGCCACGGAAGATCCGTTGGCATGCCTGTGCCAGGACAGTGCTCACACGGTAGGAGCCCCCACGGCGACCGTCAATGGTCTGAACCACCTCGCCACACACCGAACCCCCTTGCCGCGCACGAGGATTGGCCTTGAAGCCGAACGACGACGGCCCCGCCTCCCGGAGCGGGAGGCGGGGCCGTACCGGCAAGCGGGTTACTTCTTGCCCTGGTTCTTGACGGCCTCGATGGCGGCGGCGGCGGCGTCCGCGTCGAGGTAGCGGCCACCCTTGGCGACCGGCTTGAAGTCGGCGTCCAGCTCGTAGACCAGGGGGATGCCGGTCGGGATGTTGAGGCCGGCGATGTCCTCGTCGGAGATGCCGTCGAGGTGCTTCACCAGCGCGCGCAGGCTGTTGCCGTGGGCGGTGACCAGGACGGTCTTGCCGGCGGCGAGGTCCGGGACGATGGCGTCGTACCAGTACGGGAGCATCCGGTCGACGACGTCCTTGAGGCACTCCGTGTTCGGGCGCAGCTCGCTCGGGATGTCGGCGTAGCGGGCGTCACCGGCCTGCGAGTACTCGGCGTCGTCGGCCAGCGCCGGCGGCGGGGTGTCGTACGAGCGGCGCCACAGCTGGAACTGCTCCTCGCCGAACTCGGCCAGGGTCTGGGCCTTGTCCTTGCCCTGGAGGGCGCCGTAGTGGCGCTCGTTCAGACGCCAGCTGCGGCTGACCGGGATCCAGTGGCGGTCGGCCTTGTCCAGGGCGATCTGCGAGGTGCGGATCGCGCGGCGCAGCAGCGAGGTGTGCAGCACGTCGGGGAGCAGGCCCTCGGCGGCGAGGAGCTCGCCGCCACGCGCGGCCTCCTTCTCGCCCTTCTCGTTGAGGTCGACGTCGACCCAACCGGTGAACAGGTTCTTCTGGTTCCACTGGCTCTCGCCGTGGCGGAGGAGGATGAGTCGGTACGTCGTGTCAGCCATGGCCCCCAGCTTAATGGAGGCGTTTAAACGGCTGGTCGGGACCCGCCCCCGTGTGTAATGTTTGCTTCGCGCTAGTGACACTTACCTCGCCGCAGCGCGGACATGCCGGTCCGCTCAGCGGAACGCCTGCCGCCCGGGAGCCCTCAGATGCCCGCTTCGCCCCTTCCTGCCCGAATTCGAAGAGTCGCGAGCGAAACGGTGGGCGGACTGCCCCGGCAGTTCTGGTGGCTCTGGACGTCGACCCTGATCAACAAGCTCGGCGCGTTCGTCGTCACGTTCCTGGCGCTCTACCTGACGACCGACCGAGGGTACTCGGCCGCGTACGCGGGTCTGGTCGCCTCGCTGTTCGGCCTGGGTTCGGCCATCGCCTCGATCGTCGCCGGCGTGCTGACCGACCGGATCGGCCGGCGCCCGACGCTGGTCGCCGCACAGCTCGGCACCGCGCTGTTCACGGCGGTGCTGGGCTTCACCGACGGCCAGGTGGCGATCGCCGCGGTCGCCTTCCTGGTCGGCTTCTGCAACAACGCCACCCGCCCGGCCACCTCGGCGATCATCGCCGACATCGTGCCGGCCGCGGACCGGGTCCGGGCCTACTCGCTGAACTACTGGGCGATCAACATCGGCTTCGGCCTCTCCGCGGCCGCCGCCGGCCTGATCGCCACGCACGGCTACCTCACGCTCTTCCTGCTGGACGCGCTCTCCACGCTGGTCTGCGCGGTAGTGATCTTCGTCCGGATCCCCGAGACCAAGCCGGACACCCCGGCCGCCCGGGTCGACCAGCCCGCGGTCGGCCTCGGCACGGTCTTCCGGGACAGCCGGTTCATGGCGGTCGTGGGACTCAACCTGCTGCTCGCGCTGGTCGCCCAGCAGGGCAGCACCACGCTCGCCGTGGACATGGGCCGCAACGGCATCACCTCGACCCAGTACGGCCTGGTCATCGGCCTCAACGGCCTGCTGATCGTGGTGCTGCAGATCCCGCTCACCCGGTGGATGGAGGGACGCAACCGGACGGCGCTCCTGGTCGCCAGCGCGCTGTTCATCGGCTGGGGCTTCGGGCTGACCATGCTCGCCGGGTCCTCCGCGTGGTTCTACGCGTTCACGGTGGCGGTCTGGACGATCGGCGAGATCCTGAACGCGCCGACCATGATGGGCCTGGTCGCCGAGCTGTCACCGACCCACGCCCGGGGCCGCTACCAGGGCGTCTACTCGCTGTCCTGGTCGCTCGCCTCGTTCCTCGGCCCGGCGGTCGGCGGGGTGCTGCTGGAGCGGGCCGGCAGCACGGCGATGTGGGGCGCCTGTGCGGCCTGCGGCACCGTCGCGGCGGCGGGGTACGTCCTGCTCGGGCGGCGCCCGGGCGCCGCCACGGCCGCCGCCACGGCCGCCGCTCCGGCCGCCGCTCCGGCGAAGCGGACGCCGGTGGTCGAGGCGTCGGCGGTCGAGGTGCCTGTGGTCGACCTGTCGGGGGTGGAGCTGTCGGGGGTGGAGCCGTCGGCCGACGTGGCGTCGACGAAGGTGCCGACCGCGAAGGCGGCGACGGCGAAGGCCCCGGTCGGCCGCTGAGGCGGAGCGTCCCGGAGCCGCGCCCGTCCGGGGCGCTACTGCTGCGCCGTCGGCGCGGCCAGGTGGGC
Source organism: Kitasatospora sp. NPDC059973 (assembly GCF_042737525.1). Taxonomy (NCBI): domain Bacteria; kingdom Bacillati; phylum Actinomycetota; class Actinomycetes; order Kitasatosporales; family Streptomycetaceae; genus Kitasatospora; species Kitasatospora sp. NPDC059973. Next base: position 69,311 of record NZ_JBHWUI010000011.1, read on the forward strand.
GAAGGCGGCCAGGTTGCGGGTGGACTCCCCGCGCTTGGTGCGCCACTCCCACTCGCGCCGGATCGCCGAGGCGAAGCCCAGCTCCAGCAGCGTGTTGAACGGCTCGTCGGCGTTCTCCAGCACCGTCCCGAGCAGCCGGTCGACGGAGTCCCCGGTGAGCGCCTCCAGCGGCAGCCGGCCGGCCAGGTAGACGTCGCCGAGCGCGTCGATCGCGTAGGCGACGCCGTACATCCGGGTGTTGCGCTCCAGCAGCCAGCGGTAGACGGCCTCGTGGTTCTCGTCGGGCCGGCGGATCACGAAGGCGTTCACCGAGAGCGTGTGGTCGCCGACCCGCAGGGCGCAGGTGGTGCTCAGCTTGCGAGTTCCCGGGAGGGTCGCCACCAGGGTGTACGGGTCGGTGGTGGCCGGCTCCCAGCCGACCCCGGCGTCGTCCAGGGCGGTACGCAGGAGGGTGAGGGCCTCGTCCTTGGTGCGGATTGCCATGGGGGTGACGTTACTCGGCGGTACCGGTGGCGCGCAGCAGCGCAGCTGTGGCGGCTCCGTGACTCCCGGCCCGGGCCGGGAGCCGGGACGGCTCGGAGCCGCTCGGCCCCGACCCCGCACCTCCGCCGACCGGCCCCGGCGGCCGCCCCGGCTCAGGCCAGTCGCAGCCGGGATCCGGTGAGCCGGCCGGCCGGGCGGGCCAGGCTGCCGGCGTACACCTCGGCGGTGGTCGCCGCCGCGGTGTCCCAGCCGAACCCGGCGGCGTGCCGGGCCGCCGCCTCGCCGCGCCGGGCGACCAGCGCCGGTTCGGTGACGTACGGCTCCAGCGCGTGTGCCCAGGCGAGCGGATCGTGGCCGTGGACCAGGGTGCCCGTCACGCCGTCGCGGACGGCGACCGGCAGGCCGCCGACCGCCGCGGCGACCACCGGCGTCCCACAGGCCTGCGCCTCCAGCGCGACCAGCCCGAAGGACTCGCTGTACGAGGGCATCACCAGCGCCGTGGCCGCGCGGTACCACTCGGCGAGCAGGTCCTGGCCGACCGGCCGGTGGAACCGGACGACGTCGCCGATGCCCAGCTGGGCGGCGAGCTTGTGCAGGCTCTCCGGCTTGGCCAGCCCGGTGCCGGACGGACCGCCGACCACCGGGACCACCAGCCGCTCGCGCAGCTCGGGCCGCGCCTCCAGCAGCGCGGCGACCGCCCGGAGCAGCACGTCCGGCGCCTTCAGCGGCTGTATCCGACCGGCGAACAGCAGCACGGCGGCGTCCTGCGGCAGGCCCAGCCGGGCCCGCGCGGCGGCCCGCGCGTCCGGGGCGCCGGGGCGGAAGACGTCCAGGTTGACGCCCGGGTGGACGACGGCGAGCTGGTCGGGCCGGGCCGCGTAGTGCAGCGCCAGTTCGGCGGCCTCCTCGGTGGTGTTGGCGATCAACCGGTCGGCGGCCTCCACCACCTGCGTCTCGCCGATCACCCGGGCGGCCGGCTCGGGGGTGTCGCCCTCCGCCAGCGCGGCGTTCTTGACCTTCGCCATGGTGTGCATGGTGTGCACCAGCGGCACGCCCCAGCGCTGGGCGGCCAGCCAGCCGACCTGGCCGGACAGCCAGTAGTGCGAGTGCACCAGGTCGTAGTGGCCGGGGCGGTGGCCGGCCTCGGTGCGCAGCACGCCGTGGGTGAAGGCGCAGAGCTGGGCCGGCAGGTCCTCCTTCACCAGGCCCTCGTACGGGCCGGCGGTGACGTGGCGCACCAGGACGCCGGGGGCCAGCTCGACGGTGGGCGCGTCGTCCGAGCAGATCGCCCGGGTGAAGACCTCCACCTCGATGTCGAGCTCGGCGAGGCGCTTGGCCAGCTCCACGATGTAGACGTTCATCCCGCCCGCGTCACCGGTACCGGGCTGGTGCAGCGGGGAGGTGTGGACGCTGAGCATGGCGATCCGGCGCGGACGGCGCTGGCGGCCCGGGACGAGCGACTGGAGCCGGCTCCGCACGGGCGGGGTCGGCTGGGCACGGCGTACCGGACGGACGGGGTGCTGGATCACCTGGCTGAAGCCTCCTCTGAGCTGCCCGTCTCTGCAGCCTGCTTGCCTGCTGTTCGGTGTGTGCGCGGCCGCCCACGCCGTACCGCCGCGTCACGGGAGTGGCGCGGCGGTGTGCCGCCCCGTCCGGGCGCACATCACCACCAGTGTGCCAACCACGTGGTCATCGACCGGCATTCCCGTCCCAGCCCATGAGATGGCCCACGGCCGGGAACCCGGGCGGCGGTGCGGGGTGGTGCGGGGTGGTGCGGGGTGGTGCGGGGAGGCGGCCGGGTGGGCCGCCGCGCCGGGGCGGAGCGGAGCGCAGGGGTCGTCGGAAGGCTTCAGGAGGTGCGGCGGGGGCGCGTGACTCGCCGCGCGGGCGTGTGTCGGGCGGCCGGCGCGGACCGTCCGGGCCGGGTCTGCCGCGGGGCGAGCCCGTGCGGCGGCCGGAGCCGGGGCGGCGCGGGCGGCCGCGGGCGGGCCGTACGATTTCCGGCATGGCCGCCTTCTTCGACTCCGCGACCGCGCCTGCCCGCGGACGGACGGGGCGCCCGGTCGGGACGGTGACCCGGGGGACCACCAACACCAACCGGCTGCGCCGGATGGACCGCTGGATCGCCCACACGCTGGGACCGGCACTGCGCTCCGCCGACCGCCCGCCGGTCGCCGTCGACCTCGGGTACGGTGCCGCGCCCTGGACGGCCGTGGAGCTCTCCGGGCGGCTGCGGACGGTGCGGCCGAACGTCCGGGTGGTGGGGATCGAGATCGAGCCGGAGCGGGTCGCCGCGGCGCTGCCGTACGCCGAACCGCCGCTGCTCACCTTCCGGCGCGGCGGCTTCGAGGTGCCGCTGGACGGCGGCGCGCCCGCCCAGCTGATCCGCGCCGCCAACGTGCTGCGGCAGTACGACGAGTCGGCGGTGGCCGGCGTCTGGGACCGGCTCCGGGCCCGGCTGGCGCCGGACGGGCTGCTGGTCGAGGGGACCTGCGACGAGATCGGGCGCCGGCACGTCTGGGTCGCGATCGGACCGGAGGGCCCCCGGACGGTGACCTTCGCGGCCCGGCTGGGCGGCCTCGGACTCCCCTCCGACCTGGCCGAGCGGCTGCCCAAGGCGCTGATCCACCACAACGTGCCGGGCCGGCCGGTGCACGCCTTCCTCGCGGACTTCGACCGCGCCTGGGCGGCCGCCGCGCCGTACGGGGCGTTCGGCGCCCGGCAGCGCTGGGTGGCCGCGTGCACGGCGCTGGCGGGCAGCTGGCCGTTGGTGGACGCGCGCGGGCGGTGGCGGCAGGGCGAGGTCACCGTCCCCTGGACGGCGCTCGCCCCGTAGCGGGCGGCGGGCGGAACGCCCGGACGGCCGGACCGGCCTGCCTGCCTGTCCCTGACCGGACGGCCTGCCGGACCGGCCTCGGGCCTGCGCGGATGAGCGAACCCAGGGATTCACTCGAACGAGTTATCGAATACCTCTGGCGTGTTGACGCCTCGTCACGCCACGATGGGGGCACTCGGCCGGCACCTCGTGTGCCACCCCTCCGACCCGGCGTTTCCCCTCCTCCCAGCCCCTCCGCTCCCGCTCCGCCACGCCCCTACGACTCATGCCCGCTCCTCCGGCTCCCGCCCCTCGGCCTCCTCGGCCTCTTGTCCGTGCGACCGGCCCCCGTCGAGCCCCAGCGCCCGCCACTCCCGCTCGAACGCCCGGTACGCCTCCGCCCCGAACAGCACGAACCGCACCTCCTCCAGCTCTCCCACCGACCCCGACCCCGACACGGCCCCCGCCCCCGCCCCCGACCCCGACCTCGCGGCCGCGACGGTGCCGAGGGCGATCCGGGCCGCATCGTCCAGCGGCCACCCGTACACCCCGGCCGACACCGCCGGAAAGGCCACCGTGCGCGCGCCGAGCTCCACCGCCACCCGGAGCGACTCGCGGTAGCACGAGGCCAGCTGCTCGGCCCTCTTGTCGTACTCCTCCGCCAGATGAACCGGCCCCACCGTGTGGACCACCCAGCGGGCCGGCAGCCGTCCCGCCGCGGTCGCCACCGCGCACCCGGTGGGCAGCCCCTTGCCGTACTGCGAGGCCCGAAGCCTTCGGCACTCCTCCAGGATCTGCGGTCCGCCCTTGCGGTGGATCGCACCATCCACGCCACCGCCTCCCAGCAGGGAGGAGTTGGCAGCGTTCACCACCACGTCCACCTGCTGTTCCGTGATGTCACCCTCGACCAGGGTGATCCGCGTCACCGTCATGTCCGACCTCCACCGTCCGTTCCGGAGCTCGCGGGCGCGCGCTCCGGCTGTCGCTGTCGTTCCCGTCATCCCCGTACCCACCGCACCGCCACCGGCGTGGCAGGAGCCACCACAGCGCCGGGCGGCCGAAGAAATCCCCGGAGTCACGTTATGGTCGCGAGAAGTTCCCCGGCGCAGAGTGCCAGGCGGGCACTGCGGACGGGCTCCGGCCGTTACGCACTCGGGGAAAAGGAGGAGCAGTCGATGCCCGCTACGGGAGACGGGCGGGCACCTGGTGCCGCGGACCTGTGGGGTGCCCTCGACGGCACCCTCACCGACCGCGCCCGCATTCGGCCCGCCGCCACCGAGCAGTCGGCCGGACCGGCCACGGCGACTCCGCCGATACCCCACCCCCGGTCGGTCACCGCCGGAGCCCCCTCCCGGGGCGCCTCCTCCGCCGTTCCGTCGGCCGCCCCGCTCAAGCTGCTGGTGATCGAGGACGACGCCTCCGACGCCCAGCTGCTCAAGGACGCCGTGGCCGACAGCGGCGCTCCGATCGAGATCCACTGGGCCCGCGGGCTGGAGCAGGCCTCCGAACTGCTGGCGACCGGCACCTCGGGAGGCCGGCGTGGACGGCAGCGCGCCGCCGGTTTCAGCTGTGTGCTGCTCGACCTGGCCGCCCCCGCCGACCTGCCGCACCCCTCGGACGCCTCCGACGGCCTGGAAGGTCTGCACGAGCTGCTCCGGCGGGCTCCGCACACCGCCGTCGTGGTGCTCACCGACGCCGCCGGCGCCGAACTCGGTGCCGCCGCGGTGGCCGCCGGGGCACAGGACTTCCTGATCAAGCACGAGACGGACGGTCCGCTGCTGGCCCGCGCCCTGCGGTACGCCGTCGAGCGCAAGCGCGCCGACGAGTCGCAGCGGCGACTGGTCGAGGCCGAGCTGCGCGGCCAGGAGAACGCCCGCCTCCAGCGCCATCTGCTGCCCACGCCCCTGCTGGACGGTGCCGGGCTCTCCTTCACCCGGCGCTACCGCCCCGGCCGCCGCCGCGCCCTGCTCGGCGGCGACTTCTACGACGCCGTCCGCACCGACGACGGCACCGTCCACGTGGTGATCGGCGATGTCTGCGGTCACGGACCGGACGAGGCGGCCCTCGGGGTCGCCCTCCGGATAGCGTGGCGCACCCTGGTCTTCGCCGGCCTCACCGGCGAGGCCCTGCTGACCACCCTCCAGCACGTCCTGGAGCACGAGCGCCGCAGCGACGAGATCTTCGCGACGCTCTGCATGCTGGTCATCGAACCCAACGACGCGACCGGCGAACTCGGCTCACTCGGCGCCGTCGAGCACGCGCAGCTGTACCTCGCCGGGCATCCCGCTCCGCTGCTGCTCGGCACGGACCACAAGCCGGTGACGCTGCCGTCCGACCCGGCCGGCCCCGCGCTCGGTCTGCTGCCCTGCGACGACGGCCTGGCCGTCTGGCCCTCGCACCCGCTCGAACTCCGCCCCGGCTGGCGGCTGCTGCTCTACACCGACGGGCTCATCGAGGGCCGGGTCGGCGCCGGCTCCCGGCGTCTCGGCCAGGACGGGCTGGCCGACCTCGTCGGCGACCACCAGGCCGCCGGGCTGACCAGGGGCCGCCTGATCGACAGCGCGATCGCCGAGGTCGAGGAGCTCAACGGCGGCGCGCTGACGGACGATGTGGCCGTCCTGCTGCTGGAGCGCAACCCGGTGCAGCTGATCCTCGGCTGATGCTCCTCGGCCGAGGCGGCCGGCCCTGCTACCAGGGGGCCGCGTCGAGGTGGCACGGGGCACCGGCACAGCAGCGAGCCCCGGTGCGCGCGGATCGGTCCCGCGAGCACCGGGGCTCGTCGCTGAAGTGCCCGGCGTCCTACCAGGGGCCGTAAGGGCCCATGTTGCGCTGGTCGCCCCGGCCACCGCCCCGGTTGGTCAGCTCCCGGATCGCCGGCCGCACGTCGACCATGTAGACGATCGCGGCGACGAGACCCGCCAGGGTCAGGAAGCTGGTCAGGAAGTTCGCCCCGAACAGCAGGTCCAGCCCGAACGCGATGCCCAGGACGGCCAGCCAGAACCCCTTGGTCTTCTTGTCCGTCGCCCGATAGGCGTCCTCCGGGCGGGTGGCCGCGTCGATCAGTGCGAACAACTTGAAGCCCAGAAGGGCGACGGCCAGCCACCAGAACGGGTTCAGGTAGTCCAAGCCCAGGATCTGAGCCACTCCGCCCATCGCGGTCTCCTCTGCGTCTCGGCTCCGGCGTGTCGACCGTCGTCCATCCTGGCACGACGGACCGCTCGCCACGGTGTCAACGTCCCGAGGTCACCGGATGTGCCCTGCGGGCAGCCCGGTCCCACCGGAAGGCGGCGGTGCCGGTGCTACTCGGCGGCCTTCTTGGCCCGGGCCTTCTTCGGTGCGGGCTCCTCGGCGGGGGCGACGGCCGGCTCGTCGTCCTCGACCAGCTCGGCCTCGACCAGCTCGGGGCCCTCGGCGGACTGCGCCGCCCCGACCGGCTCGACCGCGTCGGCCGGGCCGGGCCGCTCGACGACGCCCTTGCCGCGCTCGGCCAGCTCGTCGTAGGCCTCCTTGGCCTTCACCGCCAGCTCGACCGCGCGGCCGACCTGCTGGAGGGCGAAGCTCTGCGCCCTCTCCTGGAGCACCTTGAGGTCGGCGGGCAGGGTGGTCACGGTGCCCGCGACCTTCGCCTGCGCCTCGACCAGCCGGGCCTGCGCGTCCTGGAGCCTGGCGGCGGCCTTGTCCTGCGTGCCCTTGCGGTCCGCGGCCAGGGCCTCGACCTTGCCGGGCACCTCGCGCAGCTTCTCGTAGGCGAGGTCGCCCGCGCCGGCGAGTGCGTAGAGCGGGGTCGGGTCGCTCAGGGTCTTCTTGATCTCGTCCGTGATCGGCATGCCGGTCCTCCCGTGGTCTAGGTTGCCGAGCCGACGGCGGTCGGGCCGTCGGCCTCGGGGTCGTGCGGCGCCGCGTCCGTGTCCTTGCGGGCGGCGTTCTCCTTGAGGAAGGCGTCGTAGACCGCGAGCAGCGCCTGCTTCTGCTGCTCGTTGATCAGTGGATCGGCCAGGATCGAGGCCCTCAGCTCCAGGCCCTCACCCCGCCGCTCCTCCAGGATCCCGGCCTGGACGTACAGCGTCTCCGCCGAGATCCGCAGCGCCTTGGCGATCTGCTGCAGGATCTCCGCACTCGGCTTGCGCAACCCTCGCTCGATCTGGCTGAGGTAGGGGTTGGACACGCCGGCGGCATCGGCGAGCTGCCTCAGCGAGTACTGCGCGTTCCGCCGCTGCTCGCGGATGTACTCGCCCAGCGAGCCGACGTTCAGTGAGGCCATGGGCCCAGCCTGCCCCACCGTGCTTGCAAATGCAAGCACGGTGCTAGCAACAGCAAACGCGTCGGCGCCGGGTGCTGCCGCCCGCGCGCCCGTGGGCACGTCCGGCCCGCCCGGGCCGGCGGGCTGCCTACTCGTCGCCGCCGCTGGACCGCTTGATGCTCCGGCGGCGGTTCCGCCGCGCGATGTGCAGCAGCTCGCCCGCCGCCAGGGTCACCGCCGCCACCGCACGGACCCATCGGGGCCCGCCCCGATCGGCCCACACGACGCAGACGCACCCGCCGATGGCGAGCGCCAGGATCCCGAGCAACAGAACGATCATGAACCCACCCCTGCGGTCGTTCGTCCATCCGTGACACGGAGGATCCGTGACACGGAGTCTTCCGGAGTGGCGACGTTCTACGCGTGGCGCGACGGGATTGCCCGGCAGCTGAGGCGTTCGACCGGATCGGTGCCGCCGACCGGGTTGCCGTTCGGCGGCACCTGGCCGACGGCCCAGCTTCCTCGAAGCTCCACGCCGGCCGACGGGCCCGACCGGCCGGAGCGGCGGCACCGGGCCCCTCGGACCGGCGGGCGGAAGTCAGGCCGACCGGTGCCCGTCGAGCCGAGGGCGGGGGCCGGTTCCGGACCGCGTGGCAGAGGCGCGCGCCGTCCAGGATTCGCCGATACCGCCGACGCTCCCCCGTGACGGTCGAGGCCCGCGACCAGGGCCGCCCCGACCGACCTCGGCGGATCAGACGGCGTCCGCCACCCGGACCGGCATCAGGATGGAGAAGGTGCCGTCGCGGCCGGCGGTGCGGATGGCCAGGGGGGCGATGGGACCGGCGAGTTCGAGGACGAGCTGCTCGGGGCCGGCGGCCGGCAGGGCGTCGAGGAGGAAGTCGCGGTTGACGGCCACCCGGACGTCCCCGGGGGCCGGGTCGCCGTCGGCGGCGACGGTGAGCCGCCCGTCCCGGCCGACGGTGAGCACGGTGACCTCGCAGACTCCGCCGTTCGGGCCCGAGGGCAGGCTGCGGGTGGCACCGGACTCGACGGCGTCGCGCAGCTCGGCGGCGGCCAGGTCGATCCGGTGGACCGGGTCCAGCCGGGTCAGCGAACGGTAGTCGGGGAAGTCGTGGTCGAGGGCGGCGCCCTCGATCCGGTGGCCGCCGGTCTCGGCCCGGACCAGGCCGGCGCCGAGGGTCAGTTCGGCCTCCTCGGCCCCGGAGCCCAGCAGCGCGCGGATACCGTCGACCAGGGCGGTCGGAGCGATCGCGGCGACCGGGGCCCAGCCCTCGTCAGGTGCGTCCGGCAGGTCGGGCGCGTCCGGCAGCCGCACCTCGGCGAGCGCCATCCGGTACCGGTCGGTGGCGACCAGCCGCAGCAGTCCGCCCTCCAGGTCGAACAGCACCCCGGACAGCACCGGGAGTTCGGGGTCCGCGCCGACCGCGAAGCGGACCGCACCGAGGGCCTCGGCCAGTTCGCGCGCGGGGACGGTGACGGTGCGGGCGGCAGGCGTGGCGGTCATGGGGTTCTCCCTCTGGTCGATCAGCGTGCGGATCAGGGAGAGCTCCCGGCGGGCGTCCGCGAGACCGGCCTCCAGCCGGCGCAGGTGCGCGTCGACCACCCGGTGGGCCGCGCCGGAACCGGCTGCCGCACCGAGCACGGCCCGGATGTCGGCCAGCGGCAGGCCCACCCGGCGGAGGCGGCAGAGCAGCCGGGCGTCGGCGAGCTGGGCGGGCGCGTACCAGCGGTAGCCGCTCTGCGGGTCGACCCAGGCGGGGGTGAGCACGTCGGCGCCGTCGTAGAAGCGCAGCGCGCTGACGCCGAGGCCGCTGTCGCGGGCCAGTTCACCGATGCTGCGCAGGTCGCTCTCCATGCCCGGGACTCTCCGGCCTCGACCAGGTCGAGGGTCAAGCCGCACGGCCGGACCGGACGTGACGATACCGATCGCCGCTCGCCTGCCGCCCCCGGGGCGGCAGGCGCCCGCCACCCCCTCGCCGCTCCGCCGTCCGGGCGGTTCCGCGAGCCGCGCGGAGCTCATGGTTGAACTTTGAACGAAACCGTCCTATGGTGGAGCCAACAAGTTGAAGCCTAAACAAATGGCTTCGGACCCGAGGAGGAGCCATGGGCCTTTTCAACCGCACCAAGACCACCGCCGCCACCGCCACCGCCGTCGTCGAGACCCCGGCCGGACCGGACCTCGCCCACCTCACCGGTGACTGGGCGATCGACACCACCCACAGCGAGGTCGGCTTCTCGGTGCGCCACGCCATGGTCACCAACGTCAAGGGCCGCTTCACCGAGTACGACGGCAAGCTGCACCTGGACGGCGCCCTCCCGCACAACTCCACCGCCGAGCTGGTGATCAAGGTGGCGAGCATCGACACCAACCAGGCCCAGCGCGACGAGCACCTGCGCACCGGCGACTTCTTCGCGGCCGAGGCCCACCCGGAGATCCGCTTCCGCAGCACCTCCGCCGAGCGCCTGCGCGGCGACTCGTACCGGATGACGGGCGACCTCACCATCAAGGGCACCACCCGGTCGATCGTCCTGGACCTCGACTACACGGGCAGCGCCACCGACGCCTACGGCGCCGAGCGGGTCGGCTTCGAGGGGACGGCCGTGCTGGACCGCACCGACTGGGGCCTCAGCTACAACGCCGCGCTGGAGACCGGCGGCGTGCTGATCGGCGAGAAGGTCAAGCTCAGCTTCGACATCTCCGCCGTCAAGGCGGCCTGACCCGGCCGACCGCTGTCACGGCCCCGCGTTCGACCCGCCCCTGCCGACCCCCGAACGGCAGGGGCGGGTTCATGCCGCGAACCGCGCCCGCCCCGGGCCTCCCCGCCCCACGGCTACGGACGCCTACGCCGCGAGCAGCGCGGCGTCCGCCTCCGCCAGCCAGCTGCCGGCCGGGCGGCTCAGCCAGCCCTCGCGCGCCCCGAGTTCGGCGGCCGCCGCCTCCAGCGCGGACAGGCCCGGGTGCCGCAGGTCCGGCCGGCGCACCAGGCTCACCAGGCTCACCAGGCTCACCAGCGTCAACGGCACCGGATCGACCAGTGGCACGTTCACCACACCCGGGATCAGCGGGCCCCCGACGGTGGTCAGCATCGGGTCGCCGTGCCGCGTGAGGTAGCGGGCGGTCTCGTCCACCCCGACCGGCGGCGCGTACGGCGCGGCGGGCGTGAGGCCGTGGTCGCGCAGCAGGCAGGTCCCCAGGTCGGCCCACTCGGTGGTGGCCGGATTGCCCGCGCAGACGTCCACCGGGTGCCCGGCCAGGTCCGCGAGCCGCAGCGCGGGCCGGTCGGCGAGCGGGTGGCCGACCGTCATCATCACCGAGACCCGCTCCAGCCGGACCGGCGTCTGGGCCAGTTGAGCACGCAGGCCGGCCGGCAGACCGGCGAAGCGCCCGAACGCCGCATCCAGCCGGTGCGCCGCCAACTCCTCGGCGGCCGCAGCGAGTCCGCCGAGGAAGCGGGCCAGGATCTCGCCCTCCGGCCAGGCGGCCCGGGCCCGTTCGAGCACCCGGTCGGTGGTCAGGTCCGGCCCGGAGACGTCGCTGTTGAGGTCGAGCAGCAGTGGGCGCCGCTCGGCACCGTTGACGATCTCGTCGTGCAGGGCCAGCAGCCGGCGGGCCTGCGGCAGCAACCGTCGCCCGGCCGGGGTGAGGTCGACGCTGCGGGTGGTGCGGGTGAAGAGCGCGTCGCCGAGCAGCTTCTCCAGCGTGCGGACGTCGCGGCTGAGGGCCTGCTGGGCGACGTGCAGCCGCTGGGCGGCCCGGCCGAAGTGCAGCGTCTCGGCCGCGGCGACGAAGCCGCGGAGCAGCCGGGGGTGCAGGTCATGGGGCATGGCGGCAGATTAACAACAGCCTGATGTGAGTACGGCGAAACAGGTGTTGGACCGGAAGCGGGCGGCTGTTCGAGGCTGGAGCCCTCCCCCGCCCCTCCACGAGGAGTTCCATGCCCGCCTCCTACCGCCGGCTGTTCGCACTGCCCGGTACCGCCGCCTTCACCCTGGCCGGGCTGCTCGGCCGGCTCACGATGTCGATGACCGGCGTCGCCCTGGTGGTGCTGCTCTCGGAGCGGCGCGGCTCGTACGCGCTGGCGGGCACCGTCGCGGCGGTCGGCCTGGCCACCGGAGCGATCGGCATGCCGCTGCTCGGCCGGCTGGTCGACCGGTACGGGCAGGCCCGCGTCACCGTCCCGGCCACCCTGTACAACGCCGTCCCGCTCGTCGGCCTGCTGCTCTGCGTCCGGTTCGACGCGCCGGACTGGACGCTGTACGCCTGCTGGGCCGCCTGCGCGGCGGCACCGAACCTGGGCGGCATGGCGCGGGCCCGCTGGGCACACCTGTACCGGGACGACGCGGCGGCCCGGCACCTGGCCAACTCCTTCGAGCAGTCGTTGGACGAGCTCTGCTTCATGGCGGGTCCGGTGCTCGCGATGGTGCTCTGCACCACCGTGGCACCGGAGGCCGGTCTGCTCGCCGCCGGGGTCTTCGGCAGCGCCGGCGCCCTGCTGTTCGCCGCCCAGCGCCGGACCGAACCCCCGCTCGCGGACCGGCACCCCGGCTCGACGGCCGACCGGTCCGGCCCCCGCCCCGAGTGCTCGGACCCCGCCGATCGCCCGCACCGGCACGGCTCTCCGCTCCGGACTCCCGGGCTGCGGGTGCTGCTGCTGACCTTCCTCGCCACCGGCGTGGTCTTCGGTTCGATGGAGCTCACCACCGTGGCGTACGCCGACGCGCTCGGTCACAAGCCGCTGGCGGGCGGGCTGTTGGCGCTGGTGGCGGGCGGTTCCTGCGTGGCCGGACTGGTCTTCGGCCTGCTCCGGCCCCGCCGGGCGGCGGGCGTCCGCTTCCTGTTCGGCGTCACGGCGATGGCCGTGCTGCTGCTCCTGCCGCTGGCCGCCGGGCTCGGCGGGGCCGGGCTCGTCCTGCTCGGCGCGGCGCTGTTCGTGGCCGGGACGGGCACCGCCCCGACCATGGTCACCGGTATGACGCTCGTCCAGGAGCTCCTGCCGGAGCGGCAGTTGAACGAGGGCATGGCGGTGGCGGTGTCCGGCATCGTGGTCGGCATCTCGGCCGGGGCGGCGCTCGCCGGCGCGGTCGCCGAGCACACCGCCCCCGGCACCGGCTACTGGCTGCCGGCCGGCGCCGCCTCGCTCGCCCTGCTGATCGCCGTGGCCGGCCGCCGCCATCTGAGGGCGCCGGCCGCTCCCCCGGCACCCCGGCGTTCCGGACGGATTGTCGGTGCCGCGCACTAGCGTGCTCGACATGGAACCGGCGACCATCCGATACGTCCGTGGCGATGCCACCGCGCCCCAGGGCAAGGGCGTGAAGGTGATCGCCCATGTCTGCAACGACCTCGGCGGCTGGGGGAAGGGCTTCGTCCTGGCGCTCTCACGGCGCTGGCCGGAGCCGGAGGCGGCGTTCCGCCGCTGGCACCGGGAGCGCGCGGAGAACGACTTCGGCCTGGGCGCGGTGCAGGTGGTCCAGGTCGAGCCGTACATCCGGGTGGCCAACATGGTCGGCCAGCGCGGCATCCGGACGGGCCGGTCGACGGGCCCACCGGTGCGGTACGGGGCGATCGACTCCGCACTGGCGGCACTGGCCGGACACTCACTCGCGCTCGGCGCCTCCGTCCACATGCCACGGATCGGCTGCGGCCTGGCGGGCGGGCGCTGGGAGCTGGTCGAGCCGCTGGTGACGGCCCGCCTGGTGGATCAGGGGGTGCCGGTGACGGTCTACGACCATGACTAGCCGACCACCACCGGTTCGCTACCTCCGCGATCCGACCGTCAGCGTGGCGGCGGGCCAGGTGTACTCGTACTCGGGCAGCACGTATCCGCCCGGGAAGACGCCCTCCTGCTCCGCCGTCCGGTGACCGCCCTCGCGCTCGTAGAAGGCGACCGCCCGGGTGTTGTCGCGCAGCACCTCCAGGTAGAGGTCGGCTCCGGGGTGGCGCTCGGCGACATGCAGGCGTACGGCGTCGAGCAGCGCGCGGCCGATGCCGCCACCGGTGCGGCCGGGCCGGACGTGCAGGTTGTCGATCAGCACCCGGCCGTCGGGCTGCGGCACCGCGTAGGCGAACCCGACGGTGCTCCCGGCTTGCTCGGCGATCAGCAGCTCCGGGGTGTTGGCCGGTTCGCCGTAGTCGACGGCCAGCCGCAGGGCCCACACCTCGTGCCGCTCGGCGGTCAGCCCGTCGCCCAGCGCCCGCGCCGGGACGATGCCGGTGTAGGCGGTCCGCCAGCTGAGGGCGTGCAGCTCGGCGACGGCCCCGCTGTCGTCCGCGGTGCCGCGGCGGATGGTGATGTCCATGGGACGAGCGTGCCACACGGCCGGACTTGATCATGATCGGACTTTGCGCCTACAGTCTCCCCATGCTTTTGAACGCGTTCGAAATGCAGGGGGCGGGGCGTCGGTACCGGATGTGGAGGGGGCATCCGGTACCGCACGCACCGACACCGGCCGTCGAGGGGCGGTCCGGCTAGGCTCGGGGCCGTGGACGACCTGGCAGCGACGAACGGTACGAACAAGAAGAGCGGCACGAACGGCGCGGACGGCCCCGAGGTCGCGCCCGGCACGCCGTCGACCCCGGCGGCACCACCCGCCGAGGTGCACGGCAGTCGCGCGCAGCCGAAGACCGACAAGAGCGAGGCGACCAGGGCCCTGATCCTGGAGACCGCGATGCGGCTCTTCCAGGAACGGGGCTACGAGAAGACCACCATGCGCGCCATCGCCTCCGAGGCCGGTGTCTCGGTCGGCAACGCGTATTACTATTTCGCGGCGAAGGAATTCTTGATTCAAGGATTCTATGACCGGATGACCTACGACCATGCGGCGGATGCCAGGAATCGCATGGCCGGCACCCGGGACTTCTCGGAGCGGCTGCAGATCGCGCTGGAGTCCTGGCTCGACACCGCCGCGCCGTACCACGAGTTCGCCGCGCAGTTCTTCCGGACGGCCGCCGACCCGACCAGCTCGCTGAGCCCGTTCTCCAACGAGTCCCACCCGGCGCGGGCGACCGCCGTGGAGCTGTTCCGCGAGGTCCTGCAGGGCTCGGAGCTCGCACCCAAGCTGGACGCCGAGCTGGTCGAGCTGCTGCCAGACGTGCTCTGGCTGCACCTCATGGTCGTGGTCCTGTACTGGGTCTTCGACCGGACCGAGGACACCGAACGGACCCGGGAGTTCGTCCGCCGGTCCACCCCGATGGCCGCCCGGGTGATCAACCTGTCACGCTACCGGGTGTTCCGGCCGATCGTCCGCGACGCCAAGGGCCTCATTCAGGACTTCATCCTGCCCACCATCGGGAAAACCGCCGTCAAATAAGCCGCTTAGACTGTAGAAATTCGATGGCCGGGCACTCCCAACTTTGGGAGCGCCCGGCCATAAAACGCTGGGGTGCTCGGCCCCATCAACAGGCATCAGCCTTGGCGCGGCACCGGATTCTCAGGGCAATCGAGCCACACGGTGTGGTCTTCGGGCCCAACCGTGAGGCCGAACCGGTCGAAGCCGGGGCGGCCCTGGTCGTCCCACCAGCGCCAGGTGGCCTCCACCTCGTCCCAGAGGTTCCGGGGACCGGACTGGTAGACCTCGTACTCCGTGCGGCCTCGCACGTAGTCGGCGGACGCCCAGGACTGGGTGTCCCGGCTGTAGAGCCAGAGCGTGTACGCGCCGCCGTCGTAGCGCTCCGCCCGCCAGAACGCGTCGGGCACAGCCGCCCCGATGACGAACTGCTCGAACCATCCGCCCGTGTCCGGAGGGGCCAGAGTGGTGGTGCTTCTCACCCCGTCGGCGGGCCACTCCTGCCCGTGCAGGTAGTCCTCGAAGGGCGGCCGGTCGGTGCGCTGTTGGCGCAGCCGCATGAACGCCGAGCTCCGGGTGAACCTGCCGCTCGCCCTGGTCCCGTCGTCGTTCACGGTCAGCCGGACGATCTGCTCACCGCCGTACTCGGTGCCGAACGGCGCCACGATGATCCCGCCGGGCGCCGTCTGCGCCAGCCATGTCGGAGGGATCTCCAGCAAGGAACAGGTGGCGATGATCCGGTCGTACGGCGCGCCCTCCGGCCAGCCTTGCCGCCCGTCACCCTCGACGACGGGCGGCGCAAGTCCGGCACGGTCCAGGTTCTCCCGGGCACCGCGGGCAACGTCCGGGTCGAACTCGACGGTCACCACGTTGGGGCCGCCCAGACGGTGGGCCAGCAGGCCCGCGTTCCAGCCCGTGCCGGTTCCGACCTCCAGCACCCTGCGGCCCGAGCACACGTCAAGGTCCTGGAGCATCGAGAACACCATCGTGGGCATGGAGTTGGACGAACTCGGAGTCGTGCCGAGCCCGTCCCCCCTGTGGTCACCGTCGTCCCACTGCGTGGTCGGCGGGATATCCGAGTAGACCGCCCTCCGCCACGCCTCGGGGTCCTGCGACCGGTACACCACGGAGTTCTGTCGGGTGCCATCCGCGATGCCCGGCCAGATGCGATCCGGAACGAACAGTTCGCGGGGTACGGCCTTGAAGGACGGGAGCCAGTCCGAGGAGAGTGCGCCGCCGGCCACCAGCGCGGAGGCGAGCCCCTGGGGGCCCGCCTCCTTGTGCGTCTCGCCGGTCACTTGCCGTTGCCGCCAGCCGGGGCCGAACCGTCCGAGGTGTTGCCGCCCTCGTCGGACCCGCCACCGCCGTGTCCGGCGCCCTTGTTGCTGTCGTCCTGCTGCCCGCCGCCCTTGCCGTCGCCGGACCCGCCACCACGCTTACCCATGTGATTCCCCTCTTCGCCGGTCAGACTGAGGCGGTCCCCAGCCTGTCGTGCACCTTGCTGACCCGCCCCGGCCGGATCCTTCCCCAGGCGGCCGGGGCGGGGGTCTGTAATGGCCTAGGAGGGCCGGTTCTACGCCCACCAGGGCACTGGAGGCGGCAGGCCCACCCCGCGCCCAGCGCCGACCCGCCCGAAGGGCGTCGATTCCCGAAGGCGAGAGCGGCGATCAGCGCCGGTACCGGCAGTTGGCCTCCCTCACTCGGGCCAGCAGCACCGCCCGCCGCTTCCACTCGCCCGGCGTCAAGGGTTGGTCCGTGTGGTCGTCCGGCGCCAGAAGAGGGCGCTCGTCCGGAACCCCGGCAGGCTTGGCCTGCGCGACGGCGCTCATGCGCTCAACTCCCTGCGTACGACGTGGAGCCGTCGCTCGACAGGACGGGCCCCACGTCGCACTCGGTGAGCATGCGGGTCATCATCCGGTTGGACTCGCCGTTGATCACACGACCCGAGAGTCGGGCGTACTCGGTGAGCACGTCGGCCAGCGCGCTGGCGGTGCTGGCGTGGCAGCCCCCGAGCGAGACGTGGGGCCCCTCATGCTCCCCACGCCCGCGCACGATGGGCATCACGTCGGGGGTGGACGGCAGGCCCGCAAGCTTCCACGCGGTCTCCACGGCGCTCGCCGCCAGTTCCGCCTGGGCCCGGTACCGCCTCAACTTCTCCGTCCCGGGCTCCACGTTCGACACGGACACTCCCTCCGCTGCCTGTCTCACCGATGCGGGCGAGGCTACGGACGGCCAGGCATCGATCTCCACGAACTTGCATGAGCTTGCACACCAATTTGCCGTCCAGATAGCGGTATTGACTGCATATCCGCTGCTCGGAGAAGCTTGTGCAAGCCCGAGCAAGCACCTAGACCAGGGAGCCGGCCATGGCCGTAGCGTTCGTTGGCATCGACCCCAACACCGACCGAGACCACTGCCCCACCGTGTGGGTGGACCCGGAGGCTCAGGAGATCCTCTTCCAGGGGTGGAACCCGCGCCCCGAGACCCAGGCGGAATGCGAGGGAAGCAGCCCCGCGAACGGACCGGTACCCGACAATGAGGCCATCGTCAGGCTTCCGGCCCGGATGGTGCCCATGATCAGGGAGGCGTGTGATGCCATCGAGCGTGCCCAGCTTCGCTGAGCTGCTTGAGCAGTGCCACCGATCCGCCGTCCATCTGGAGCTGCGTGACTCCTACGCCCCGACGGAACGGTTCGAGGCCTGGCAGCGCGGTGAGCGGATCAACTGGGAGGACCGGCAGTCCTGGTGGCACCCCTATGACCAGTTGATCACGGACGCCGTGGCACGGGGTGTGATCATCCGTCGGGCCCGGGTCGTCTCCGAGCCCGTGTCCGAGTACATCCGGTGGGAGCACTACGTCACCCACGCCAACGTCACGGCGGGCGAGCAGGTCCGTTGGCTGTCACGGCGACAGGCCACGAGCATCCCCCTACCGGGCAACGACTTCTGGCTGTTCGATGGTGCCCTGCTCCGGGTTCACCACTTTTCCGGGGACGGCGCCGTGGTCGAAGATGAGATCACGACAGACCCCGACGCCGTAAAGCTGTGCGCCACCGCGTTCGAAGCAGTCTGGGAGCGAGCGCTCCCGCACCATCAGTACGAGATCTGACGAAGGCCAGATCCATGCCCGCACACCCCTCTTCGAACGTTCAGAAGGCCCGCGAAGCCCTTGCCGGTAGACTGAGCGAGATCCGGAAGGACGCGGGGATGAGCGGGCGGGAGCTGGCCGTCAGGTGCGGCTGGTCGGAGTCGAAGTCATCCCGGATCGAGAACGCCAAGACGCCTCCCTCCGACGCCGACATCAGTGCGTGGTGCCACGCCTGCGGCGCCGACGATCAGGCCTCTGACCTCGTCGCAGCCAACAGGCAGTCCACCGACGCTCATGTGCAGTGGAAGCGACTCCAACGCAGTGGGCTTCGTCGCCTGCAAGAATCGACCGGAGACCTGTACCAGCGGACCAGGGTGTTCCGGGTCTACGTCTCCGACGTGATCCCCGGGTTCCTCCAAACACCCAAGTACGCCACCGCCTTGCTGTCGTGCATCGCGGACTTCCGGGGAACCCTGGACGACGTGAGTGACGCCGTGGCGGCCCGCATGAAGCGCAGCGCGGTGCTGAACAATGGCGCACACCGCTTCTCTTTCGTCCTGGAGGAGTCCGTGCTGCGGTACCGCGTGTGCAGCGCCGAGACCATGGCGGCGCAGCTCGGCCACCTGCTCGGAGTCATGGACCTCCCGAACGTCGCCGTGGGCATCCTCCCGTTCTCGGCACAGCGGACCGTGTGGCCCATGCCCACCTTCACGATCTTCGATGACACCAGGGTCCACGCGGACACCCTGGACGCAGCTTCCACGCTCACGCAGCCCAGCCAGGTCGAGCTGTATGCCCGTGCCTTTGATCGGCTCTCGCAGGGGGCAGTCCGGGGTGCACCAGCGCGCTCACTGGTGGCCGACGCATTGGCGCACCTGGACTGATATCTGGGGATGGCACATGACGAAGCCCCCCGCCCAGCCCAGTGAAGGGCCAGACGGGGGCGCAGGGTCCGTTCCAGATGGCGCCGGCGGCTCACCGCGGGCCGCCGAATGCGCGGATATCACGCGTTTCAGCAGCCGTGAACCTCAACGAACCAGCAGGTCAAAGCTCATTTAAGCACCAACGAATCGCACCCGGCCCGGGCCACGGCTGTGGAACTGTTCCGCGATGTGCTGCAGGGCTCCGACCTGGCGCCGAAGCTGGACGCCGAGCTGGTCGAGCTGCTGCCCGACGTGCTCTGGCTGCACCTCATGGTCGTGGTCCTCTACTGGGTCTTCGACCGGACCGAGGACACCGAGCGGACCCGGGAGTTCGTCCGGCGCTCGACCCCCATGGCGGCCCGGGTGATCAACCTCTCGCGCTATCGGGTGTTCCGGCCGATCGTCCGCGACGCCAAGGGCCTCATTCAGGACTTCATCCTGCCCACCATCGGAAAGAACGCCGTCAAATAGGGCCCGCCTCCGCCCTGGAACACAGGCGACGGCCGGGCGCTCCCGATATCGGGAGCGC